>JASJCY010000125.1 GCA_030065825.1 Nostocaceae cyanobacterium
AAATGGTATGTTTCCTTTAGTTTAGATATTGAGAGAATTCCTCTAATTAGTCATGAACAAGAATTAGTAGGAATCGACCTAGGTGTAAAATGTTTTGCGACCTTGAGTGACGGAAATACAATTACAGCACCATTGTCATTGAAGAAGACGAAAACCAAGTTAACTAAATTACAATGGCGAAATAGAAATAAAATTTTAGGTAATCGTCGTCAAGGTATTAAAGCATCTAAGAACGCCAAAAAGTACTATCAAAAATTAGCTAGACATCACGCACACCTCAAAAATGTGAGGCAAGATTTTCTGCAAAAAACAACAACAGAAATTAGCAGAAAATACTATCGGATTCGCATAGAAGATTTGAATGTGTCAGGGATGATAGCTAATCATAAATTGTCAGCAGCAATATCTAATTTAGGCTTTTATGAGTTCCGTAGAATGCTAAGTTACAAACAAGCCGTCTTTGGAACTAAAGTAGAAGTAGTTGATAGATGGTATCCGTCAAGTAAAACCTGTTCAGTCTGCGGTCATATTCAATCCATGCCATTGTCAAGGAGAATCTATGATTGTGGCAGCTGTGGACAAATACTAGACCGGGATTTGAATGCTGCGATTAATTTAACAAATGTACCTTTAAATAAAATACGCATGGCAAATGCGGAATCTACGCCTGTGGACAAGTTACCCGCCGACGGGCTTGGAGGAAACAGGAAGCAAACATCAAATTGCTCTATTTGTTGAGATATGAGCGATTTGTGTAAGTTTTGTGTTGCACACCTCAAATATACTTATTGCAAAATATTAAGTAGTATTAAGTAGTCACATCTGGAGAGCAATTAGTGGTAGCATACGCTTCTCGTCCGCAGTTAGATAATCAACAGGTACTGGGTAACAGTACTCAAAAATCGGATTTTACACAACGGCATATTGGACCAAAATTTGATCATATCCAGAAAATGCTAGAGGTATTAGGGATTGATTCTCTCGATACCCTAATCGATAAAACAGTACCCCCAGCAATTCGTTTATCTCACCCATTACAGTTACCAGCAGCACAAAGCGAATACGCTGCCCTAGCTAAGTTAAAAGAAATTGCTTCTAAAAATCAAGTCTACCGTTCATACATCGGTATGGGATATTATGACTGTATCACCCCAGGAGTGATTCAACGTAATATCTTAGAAAATCCTGGTTGGTATACTGCATATACTCCCTATCAGCCAGAAATTGCCCAAGGAAGGCTGGAAGCGCTGCTAAATTTCCAAACCATGATTATTGAACTTACGGGTTTGGAAATTGCTAATGCTTCGTTGCTAGATGAAGCTACCGCTGCTGCGGAAGCTATGAGTATGAGTTATGGTGTAACCAAGCACAAAGCAAATGCTTTCTTTGTTTCCCAAGATTGTCATCCCCAAACTATCGACGTCCTGCAGACACGTGCCAGACCGTTAGGGATTAAGATAATTATTGGTGACCATCAAAGCTTTGATTTTTCTGAACCTGTTTTTGGGGCTATTCTCCAATACCCCGCCACTGATGGCAGAATTTACGACTACCGCGCTTTTATTGAGGGGGCACATGCTGCGGGTGCATTGGTAACGGTAGCTGCTGATCCCTTAAGTTTAACCTTACTTACACCTCCTGGGGAATTTGGCGCTGATATCGCTGTAGGAAGTACCCAGCGCTTTGGTATTCCCTTGGGATATGGGGGACCCCATGCTGCCTATTTTGCCACCAAACAGGAGTATAAACGCCAGGTTCCAGGGCGAATTGTGGGTGTTTCTAAAGATGTCCAAGGTAAAACAGCCCTACGTTTAGCTTTGCAAACCAGGGAACAACACATCCGTCGGGAAAAAGCCACCAGTAATATTTGTACGGCACAGGTGTTGTTGGCGGTGATGGCAAGTATGTATGCTGTATATCATGGACCAGCAGGACTCAAACAAATTGCCGAGAATATCCACACCCTGACTGTAACCTTGGCTGATGGACTCCAAGGGCTGGGTTATAAACTTGGTTCTGACACATTTTTTGATACCATTCGTGTCCAACTGGGAACCCGCAACTTAGAAGATATTCTCGCAGCTTGTGAAAGGGAAAAAATCAATTTACGGGTTTTTGATACACATTCTGTGGGTATTTCCCTGGATGAAACCACAACCCCAGAGGATGTACAAGACCTGTTAAAAATTTTCGCAGGTACAAATGCAAAAGAATTATCTGCGCCTAGTTCCGGGCGGGGAAACTCCTTAGGGCGGGGAAACCCCGCCCCTACGTATCTCCTGATTCCCCGTACCAGCGCCTATCTCACCCATCCTGTGTTTAGTAGCTATCACTCGGAAACGGAGTTACTGCGCTACCTGCACAAGCTGGAAAGTAAAGATTTGTCCCTGACAACATCAATGATTCCCTTGGGGTCATGTACGATGAAGCTAAATGCAACGTCAGAGATGATACCAGTAACTTGGGCGGAATTTGGCAAGATTCATCCCTTTGCACCCCTGTCCCAAACCCATGGTTATCAAGTACTATTCCAGCAGTTGGAGGAATGGTTAGCAGAAATTACTGGTTTTGCGGGAGTTTCCCTGCAACCAAATGCGGGTTCCCAGGGTGAATATGCAGGATTATTAGTAATTCGCCAGTACCACGAAAGTCGCGGCGAAGGATACCGCAATATCTGCTTAATTCCCACATCAGCCCATGGTACAAATCCAGCTAGTGCGGTAATGTGTGGGATGAAAGTGGTTGCAGTCGCCTGTGATGACCAAGGTAATATTGATGTAGATGACCTCAAAGCAAAAGCGCAAAAGCACAGCAGGGAACTTGCGGCTTTAATGGTAACCTATCCTTCCACCCACGGTGTATTTGAAGAAGCAATTCAGGAAATCTGCGCTGTAGTTCACAGCCACGGGGGACAGGTTTACATGGATGGGGCGAATATGAATGCCCAAGTAGGACTTTGCAGCCCTGGAAATATCGGTGCAGATGTCTGTCATTTAAATCTGCATAAAACCTTCTGTATTCCCCACGGTGGTGGTGGTCCCGGCATGGGTCCTATTGGTGTTGCTAAGCACTTAGTACCTTTTGTTCCTGGAAATCCGGTAGTAGAAATGGGCGGCGAACAAGGGATTGGTGCTGTATCTGCGGCACCTTGGGGTAGTGCTAGCATCCTCGTAATTTCTTGGATGTACATTGCTATGATGGGCACTGCGGGTTTAACCCAAGCCACAAAAGTAGCAATTCTTAACGCTAACTATATCGCTAAGCGTTTGCAAGACTATTATCCCGTTTTATACAAAGGGAAAAACGATTTAGTGGCACATGAGTGTATCTTAGATTTGCGATCGCTGAAAAAATCCGCAGGGGTGGAAATTGATGATGTTGCTAAGCGGTTGATGGATTTTGGTTTCCATGCTCCTACTGTTTCCTGGCCTGTAGCGGGTACAATTATGGTAGAACCCACAGAAAGCGAATCTAAGGAAGAATTGGATCGTTTCTGTGATGCCTTGATTGCTATTCGCCAAGAAATTGCGGAAATTGAAGCGGGTAAGGTGGATGCACAGGATAATGTGTTGAAGAATGCACCCCACACCGCAGAAAGTTTGATTTCTGGGGAATGGAATCATTCTTATTCCCGGGAACAAGCTGCTTATCCTGCACCTTGGGTAAAGGATAATAAATTCTGGCCCGCTGTTGGTAGAATTGATGCGGCGTTTGGAGACAGGAATTTTGTTTGTTCTTGTTTACCGATGGAGGCTTATTCCCAATAGCAGCATTTGGGATTGGCTGTTGCTGAATCTAGGTATGAATTTTTCGAGGGAACAGGGGGTGTATCGGCGGATTGTAGCTTGCTTACCGTAGGCGAAACGCCGATAACCCATACTACCAATAGATGGGGTTTGAAAACATGCCCTAGGGGGTGTTTTCAAAGTACCGTGTAGGTTGGGTAGAACGGAGTGAAACCCAACATTCTTCGTCAGATTTGTTGGGTTTCGTTCCTCAACCCAACCTACAATTAAGCCAAATTGAAGTTTGAAAACATGCCCTAGGGGTCAACCTATTTTGTTTGAGTGAAAAATGAGTGAAAGGATAGAATTAGAAGGAGACGGTACCTGTCGATTGCTAAATTAAATGACCACTTAACAAATTAATGTCCTCGAAAATATTTAACCCCTAACCGTTGTAATACAAGGGTTTTGTCATTTTACATCCAATTTAGGTAGACACAATGTCATTGACAAAATAGGTGTCCGTTTTTGGTATTTTGACAAATTACCTGTCCCTTATTAGAAAAGGAATTTCGTTGAAAACTTTACCAAAATTGACACAATAAATGTCCTCTAAGAAACTTTTGTTACCAAAAAGAAGACTAAAAAAGAACGCCAAAAAGTAGAACAAGCTGAACTCAAAAAAGCCAAGGAACCTTTACCTGTAGAAATGGAGGAGGAAGTAGAAACAGCATCTGTTGATAGTGAACCAGAACACTCTCACTATTGTGTCAACCTGTTATATACCTTTCTTAAAACCCAATCTTTCACCGCATCACCAAATTCTCTATCATCGATAATTTTTGTAAAAATATCTTGGTTTAACTCCATTCGCTCAATTAGCTTGCTTAAAAATATCTCCTCAAAGCCATATTTAAAGTTCTGCATGGAGTTAGTTTTAGCTTGTTGTGCTAATTTTTCATTTTCTACTAATGATTCTTCAATTTGGCTAAAAAAGTATTTATCTGCTTCTGTAAATTCTGTACTGAATTTTTTATTCAAAATATCAATAATTTCTGAAAGCTTTGCTTGCTCTTCCTTTTCTCTGGGTATGCCAGCTTGTTGGATGGGTTGTAGTGAAGTTTGAGCATTTTTTTCTAGAACGATTCGACCTTCTCGAATTTTTTGTAATCGATAGTATTCTAGTGCAACTTCATCAGTAAGTTGAAATATTTCGCTTTGAATGCGTTTTGGTAATTTGGTTTGTAGAAGACGCACATAAGCATATAATTTTTCTAATTCTTCATCTGTAAACGGCATAATTTGCGCTAGAAATGCATATAATCTGATAAATGCGTTCAAGGTATTTTTAAAGTCGTCTTGTTGTTCTTCCTGTAAGTCTTTAAAACGTTCTACAGCAGCATCAACAATCCTATGAAGTTGACTATGGTCTCGTTTACTGGCTCTCTCTGGAGATTTAAAAAATACTTTGGCAAATTCATCTATTTCTTGAGATAAAATTAGTTGATAACTATCTAATCTATTTTTTAAATCATACAGTTGATTTGGGCCGGTGGTTGATTCGAGAATTGTTTTTTCATAGTAAGGTTGAAATGCTTCTAGTATATCTGTTTCTTCGTTGGCGAAGTCTAAAATAAAGGTGTCTTCTTTCCCTGGACAAATACGATTTAAGCGAGATAGGGTTTGTACTGCTTTTACTCCTGATAGTTTTTTATCTACATACATAGTATGTAATAAGGGTTGGTCAAAACCTGTTTGGTATTTATCTGCAACTATTAAAAGTTGGTACTCGGTTTCAAATTTTTCTGGTAGTTCCCTTTCGCCAAAACCGTTGATTTCTGTTTCTGTATATTTAATCCCTGTTTCTCTATCTGTAAATGCAGTAAAAGCTACTAAGGTTCTGATATCTGTATAACCTTTACTTTTTAAATAATTGTCGAATTCTTCTTGGTAGCGAATTACATGGGGACGAGAAGCTGTAACTAAGATAGCTTTGGCTTTTCCACCAATTTTATGCATGACGCATTGGCGAAAATGTTCTACCATTACTTCTGTTTTCTGCGCTAAATTATGGGGATGAAGGGATAAAAATCTAGCTATAGCACGACTAGCTTTCTTTTTATTAATTTTGGGGTCATTTTCTATGGCTTTGGTTAGTTGGAAGTAGGTTTTATAGGTGGTGTAATTTTGCAAGACATCCATAATGAAACCTTCTTCTATGGCTTGACGCATAGAATATAAATGAAAGGGTTCTGGTTGTCCTTGGTGATTAATTTTTCCGAATACTTCTAGGGTTTTTGGTTTGGGAGTAGCTGTAAATGCAAAGAAGCTCAAGTTTGGCTGTTGACCACGAGCTAACATGGATTTTCTGATATTATCTTCTGTATCTTCATCCCCATTTGTTTCACTTTCACTATCTTCTGTTGCAGCACGACTTAAATCAGTGATGGTGAGGACTTCTTTCATTTTTTTGGTGGTTTCTCCACCCTGAGAACTATGAGCTTCATCTACAATTAAAGCGTAATTACGTTGAGGAAGATTGCTAATTTTATCGAGGACGAAAGGAAATTTTTGTAAGGTGGTAATAATAATATTTGTCCCAGAAGCTAAAGCTTGAGCTAATTGGGAAGAGTCTTTATTGATTTTTTCCACAACTCCTTGTTTATGTTCAAATTGATAAATAGTTTCTTGGAGTTGTTGATCTAATACTTTTCTATCGGTGACGACTATAACAGAATCAAAAACCCGTTTATCTTCCTGATTATATAAACTTGCAAGTTGGTAAGCTAACCAAGCGATAGAATTACTTTTACCACTTCCCGCAGAATGTTGGATTAAATAATTATGTCCTGCTCCTTTAGTTTTAGCATCATTTGTGAGTTTGCGGACTACATCTAATTGGTGGAAACGAGGAAATATCAGGTTTTCTTTTTTGGCAGATTTACCATTGAGTTTGATAGTATCTTGTTCTAGATGTAAAAAGCGTGCGATGATATCTAACCAACTATCTTTAGTCCAAATTTCTTCCCATAAATAAGCAGTTTTATAACCATTAGGATTGGGTGGGTTCCCTGCTCCTTTGTTATAACCTTGATTAAAGGGAAGAAAACGAGTATTCTTACCTTCAATACGGGTAGTCATCCAAGCTTCATCAGGATCTACGGCAAAATGTACTAATGCACGTCGTTTAAATTGAAATAATAGTTCTCGGTTATCTCTGTCTGTTGTGTATTGATATTTAGCGTCTTTAACTTCTTGTCCGGTAAATTGATTTTTCAGTTCTACGGTAGCGACAGGTAAACCATTGATGCTTAATACCAAGTCAACGGAATTATTGTTTTTAGTACTGTAATAAACTTGGCGTGTGATGGTAAGGATATTTTGATTATATAGTGCTAAAGTATCGGGATTTAGACCACTTGCAGGTTTAAAATAGGCGAGTTTGAAGCGCACACCATAATCGATAATTCCATAACGGAGTACATCTAACATACCCCGGAATTCTAATTCTTTGTATAGTCGTTGAATAAATTTTGATTCTACCAGTAAGCCATGAATTTCTGAAAGTTGTTGCCATGCTTCTGGCTGGGAATTTTGAATAAATTCTAAGATGGTGGGTTTATCAAAAGCTAATTCCCGGCTAAAATTATCAGCATTTCCTAATTGATAACCTCCATGATTAATTAAAAAATCAATAATTGCAGTTTCAAAAGCTTTTTCATTGGTTTTGCTGGTCATGTTCTGTAGCTCCCACAGTTTTTAAATTATCTATCCAAGACTGATAAGCTGCTTCACGAAATACATTAATTAGTTTTTCGCGCTCGTTTTCAGAAATATTTTCTTTTAAACAACCGTTTTCATAACAAGAAGAGATAAATTTAAAATCGTCCAGATGGTTAAATTGGCTCAAATCTTCAATAATATTTGGTAGTTTATCTTCAATAATAGTTAATGTATCTGGGTCAAAATAACGAACATCTGGTTTATTATGGAAATCAAATGCACGTCCTTGGAAGTGGGGTTTTTCTTGAATTGATTTCCAATAAATACCAAAAAACTCTGAGGCTCCCGATTTATATATTTTACCAATTTGAATAGCTCCGTCAACTTCCCTGATTGATTTATCTCTCGCCATTTCAATCAGTATTTTTAACGGTTCCATATCTAACTTATCGTCGAATTTATCATTTTCAAAAATTTCCTGTTTATATCTTATAGAAGCTTCTTCTATTAGTTTTTCTGGTTCGCCCATAAAAGTATATATTCTGGTTTTGCTTGACTCATCAGTATATTCTTGAAATACGAATCCTTCAGCATCCTTAGAGTAGGAGAGTTCCCAAATACGAAAACGGCTTTGTATCCAACTCCAACCACCGAAGAGAAACTTTGCTTCTGCTCTTAAATAATGAATATCTGAACCAGAAATTTCATTAACAATTGTTTGCACTAATGAGGTAAATAGAGAAGATAAATAATTTAATACTTCCTCAATATCGGTATGGGTGCTTTGGAGTCGCTTGCTGAGTTTAATTGAAGAAATGAGATTTAATATTAACGGATAAGCGCGAGCTGTACTACCAGCAAAGCAGATTAAACAATCAGGTCGGGGTAATTCAAATAATTTAATACCTTGATTCCATTTTTCACCTCCTGTTAAGGAACTATCGGTAGCAAAAATTAATTCTTCTATATTATTTTTTTCTCTAATCCAAGCAGCACAAAGAGTCATGCAATTTCCTCCTCGTTGATATTGATTTTACCTGTTACTGCTGCTGTGATGAGAGATTGGCGATATTCTTGGAGCTTTTCGATTTGTCTATCAATAGTTATAATCAATTTATCAAACAAATATTTTTTTAACTCAATATGTCTAAGTATTTCTATTTGTTCTTCTTTTGGCGGTAAAATAATAGGTAGCATTGAAATTATTTCAGTATTTAGATTGTCTATTGTTGAACCCACTGATTGTAAAGATAGCCAAGAACTAACCCAAGGAATACTTATAAATAAATTAAGATAATCTGGGTCAGCTTTTCTTTTATTGATACGCACTCGGATACATCCTGTACCACACAACCAACCATTGCTATTCTTATCAACAACTTCACAGCGTCCCAATTCCCCGCGTCTTGCAAACACTAAATCTCCAATTAATAATTTGTGTCTGTTCAATTGAATTGCCATTTCCTGATTAACTGTTTTCTGATAGTCGGCAACTATATTTCTGTTTTGAAGATTAATAGGATTAACAACAGGAATTCCATTTTCTATATAGTCCGAAGCGTGTAGCTGACTGCCGAAAGGTCCCGTTTGAATATTAGTGGAAAGAAAACCTAAGCGGGTTACCCCCCAATGCTTCGGAATTTCCCCAATCCAAGGAACACCAGAATCTTTCATCTCAACGTTGGGATTTAGTCCTTTGGTGACAGCGTGATTGATTAGGGATGTACGCTTTTCTTCTAGGAGTTCTATCAGCCTTTGTTTTTTAGCAATCAGCGCATCAATTGCAGCTGTTTTGCGATCTAGAAAAGTGGCGATGTTTTTTTGTTTATCAAGTGAAACAAAAGGAACATCAAAACGTCTAATTTGCTGAATTCCTAAAGCTTGTCTAGTGGAACCAGTAGCTTCTATTTGACATTGATTTATTACAGGATTTGAATCTAAAGCATAGTAAAGAAATTGTGAATCAACTATAGGCTTTGGTTTAATTAGTACCAAGGTAGCAGACAGAGCTATCTGAGGAATAGGTTGAATTCGCTTTGGTGATCCTAAAGTACCAACTTTGCAAAAAACGATGTCTCCTGAAATTAATTTGAAAGACTGTTCTTGTTTCTTAACAGCTTCCAATTCAACTTTTCTAGCTGTCTCAATATTAATACTGCCATCGGGATTTATATCTCGAATACCAACATATGGATATCCTTTTCTATCTGCTAACGCAGGTGCCCTATGGTCAGGTTGAGGATCAATCACATCAGCTATGAAAGATAATCTAATAGTTGAAAAGTCAAATAATGCCGAGATATCTGTCATTAAATCACCTCCTCCAACATTCCTCGAATTTCCTCTTCTAACTCCTTAATTTCCTTCTCAATTTCTTCCAAATCCCTTGGTGGTACATACTCATAAAATTGCCGCGTAAACGGAATCTCATACCCCACCTTCGTCTTACTCTCATCAACCCAAGCATCCGGTACATGGGGTAAAACTTCCTCCTTCATATACTCATGAATATCATCCTTCAACTTGACATTTTCATAGTCCCGTAAATCTGCATCTGCTTCCCAATTTCCATCCTTATCAGTGCAAATATCAGCCGTTTCATCCCGTTCACTTAAGGCATTTAAAATCCCTTTCTTCACTGGGGCTGAAACTTTCCCATTTACCGCTTTCAAAGCCTTATTCATATCCTTTTCAAATGTATCCCGATTTTTGTAAATTTTATCTCCCAAACTTTGTAAAGCAGCCTTAATTTCATCCTGTAACTTTTTCCCCGCTTCAATTTCTTCTAGTGCAGCACTACCCCGTTTTTTAGACTCAGCTAACTTCAAAAATGCCGTTTCATTTTCTAACTTGGTAATACGTTCCTCACTAACTTGAAAATTTAAGCGTAACGGACGTTCTACTGTAATTCGCCAATATCCAAAATCTTCATTATCAAAAATCTTACTCACAATTACATCTTTCTCTTTCCCATCTATTTCCAGTTTCCGTGTCCCATCATGTTGAAAATCACCATAAATCTGAGTAATTTCCTGAATATGATTAGGTTTATTATCTTCTCCATCACCAATTTCGTTGCGCTTATTCCCCAAACTACGACTCATTTTTTTATAAAAGTGAATCCCATTCACCAATTGAATTTTCCCTTTACGTTCCGGTGCTTTATTATTAGTCAGAATCCAAATATATGTATAAATACCAGTGTTATAAAATAATTGGTCAGGCAAAGCCACAATTGCTTCTAATAAATCATTTTCAATAATCCACTTGCGAATCTCACTTTCCCCACTTCCTGCATTACCAGAAAACAACGGTGAACCATTAAAAACAATTGCAATTCGGGAACCGCCATTATCCCGCTTCATCTTAGAAATCATGTGTTGCAGGAACAAAAAAGAACCATCAGAAATTCGCGGTAAACCTGCACCAAAACGCCCATCAAATCCCTTCTTTTCATGCTCTGTTTTCACGTGGGTTTGTACTTTCTTCCACTCCACCCCAAAAGGAGGATTTGAGAGCATATAATCAAAAGTTTCGCCCGTTAAACCATCAGTAGTAAAAGTATTACCAAACTTTATATTGCTGACATCCTGCCCCTTAATTAACATATCTGATTTACAAATAGCATAGGATTCAGGATTAATTTCCTGCCCAAAAACTACAGGTTTAGCATCAGCATTCAGTTCTTTAATGTATTCTTCTGCAATTGTTAACATCCCACCAGTTCCACAAGCAGGGTCATAAATCGTTTTCACAATTCCCTTTTGTGTGAGAATATCTCGGTCATTAATAAACAACAAATTGACCATTAATCTGATAACTTCACGGGGTGTAAAATGTTCCCCAGCAGTTTCATTTGATAATTCAGAAAATTTACGAATTAACTCTTCAAAAACATAACCCATTTCCATATTTGATACTACATTTGGATGCAAATCTACTTCTGCAAATCGCTTAACCACCAAGAATAGTAAATTTGCTTCATCTAAACGAACAATTTGGTCATTAAAATTGAAATAATCAATAATTTCTCGTCCAGCGACAGAAAAACCATTAATAAAATTCTTTAAATTAGGAGCAACATCATCAGCATCTTGTGCTAATTCCCCAAAAGTAAAACGACTAATATTGTGAAACGGAACCCCAGCTTTTTGATTCAGTAAAGGCTCAGGATTCTTGAGATTCATGGACTTAATTTTATTTTCGTAGAAGTCCAATACTTCCTGTTTAGTTGGTTCCAAAACACAATCCAACCTTCGTAGCACCGTAAACGGGAGTATGACTTTACCATAGTCAGCTTGCTTATAATCCCCACGCAGCAAGTCTGCAACACTCCAAATAAAACTGGCTAGTTGTCCTACTTTTTCCGTTCGTGCCATCAAAAACCCCTGATTAGATTTACTTTCTGTTGCAGCTTCAAGCTAACTAGCTTTTTTCATTCAATCCTCTATTAAACCTGTAATTGCCACCAAGTTCCTCATTATTAGCGAAAAATTCGATAGAAAATGGAAGCGATCGCTATACCTTTCATTTCAGTTCCAGACTGAATCTTAAGACTTTTATAACACTTTTGGGATGTAAACCCGCTTCAATGGCAATAACCTCAGCTACTTTTTCCTTAAAAGCCTCCCGTTCGGGGTTTTGTAGTATTAGCAACTATATTACTTCGCAATTTTATCCACTAACTGCTGATAAATCACATCTAACCATACTGGAATCACTGCCTTACCTTCATCCAGGGATGCGTAGACTGACATCTTGCACCAAAGTATTAATACTGACCTTAAATGTTATTAATAAACATATATTATTATCAATAACAGGAAAAAGCAGGGTTTTTAGCCTGCGTAGGCAGGCTACCCTACTCTTCGAGAACCCCTTCGGGGAACGGGAAGCCGCTCTAGTGCTTGTATAGCCTCACCCTTCTAGGGTGCAGGTGCAAGATATGCGTAGACGCGAAGCGACTTGTCGTCAGACATCACTATTTTACGGTTATACTCCACAAATTCTAATTTTTGCCCATTCCACACCAACATCCATCGCTTACCCTTCCCGGATGTAAACAACTCCGGTTCTTCTCCTTGTAGCGTTGCCAGGGTATTACTAGCAATGTCAAAACTTAAACCCACAGACAGCAGATATGCCATCCCTGCCAGTTCCACCAAATTCTGTTTTGAGTAATAAATACTACGTCCAGTTCCTGTAGCACTGATAGTAGGTACAATCACCTCTTTCTCCCGTCAATACTGCAATTGACGGAGGGTACAACCAGTCATATCAGCCGCTTGTTTACTCGTAAAAAATTGTTCCTGCATGAAATTGATTCTACAGAAGCAATCTATAGAACAAATATGTGATTATTAGACATAATTATTTACTGCTGTCATGAGTCAAATCACGATTCAGTGTCGTTTAGTAGCCAAAGAATCTACCCGTCAACACTTAGGAAGCGGGTGAGGGGAATCGAACCCCTATCATTAGCTTGGAAGGCTAAGGTTTTACCACTAAACTACACCCGCAATTTAGCAACTAGATAACAATAACACAATCATTTTTCAGAGTCAACCCTCATGGAATCAGGTAAAACGGGTTGTGGTTTTTAACGTTGGATTTTCACTTCCACAATTAGATTACTCAATTCTGGTTGTGTACCATCGTTATTGCGAGCAGGTATAAATCTTTGCTGACTAAAGTAATCGTTGACAAATTGCTTATAGGTACTTCTGTCTGTTTTTGCTGCTATTGTTTTGATTTCAATAACCCCAGCTTCTATAAATTTACCCTGATTGTTAATTACCAAGCTGGCTAATATCTCCGCTGGTTGTAGGGAGGGATAACTAGCCAGAATATCCGGGTCTAAATTATTTTGTGTACTACCTATGGGTGCAGCCAGATTATCAGGTATATCATTTATATATTGTATCGCTTCTTCTGTAGGTAAAGCACTCCAGGTGACTACCGATACTGATTTTTCAGGATTATCACCATCAAATGGTGGTGGGGGGGAAGTTGGTTTTGGTGTAGGAATTGGTTCAGGACTTACTGGAGGTATAGGCTGCGGTGTAGGAATTGGTTCAGGACTTACTGGAGGTATAGGCTGCGGTGTAGGAATTGGTTCAGGACTTACTGGAGGTATAGGCTGCGGTGTAGGAGTTGGTTTTTTTCCTATTGAAGGTATGGGTTGGGGTGTAGGAATTGGTTTTTCTACTACTGGAGGTGTAGGAATTGGTTTTGTTTCTTGAGGTGTAGGCTTTGGCTGTTCAATTGTGCTACCAGAGTTAATATCATAAGGAACTACTGGTGGTTTTGCTTCCACCTTTTTTTCTTGAGATGTTTTCTTTTGAGAATCTTGTTTTTGGGGTTGAGAATTATTAGTCAGCCTATCTGACGGGGAACTCGCTTTTTGATTATCACCAGAGGCGATCGCATCTGAGGCATCTGCATCTAAATTTGGTTCTATTGTGGGTTTTACCGCAGCATTTGGATCTGGTGCTACCTTTGGCTTTGGTACACTAGTGGATGGTTGTTTTGGGGAAACGGGTTTAGCTGTTGATGATTTAGCAACGGTGGGAACTTTTACAACTTCAATCGGGATGACCCTGCTTGAGTGTTTCATCGATGCAACAGTCAAACCATAGGAATGCATCAAAAACAAAGCTAACAAGTGCAAGGAAATGGAACCGCTGAACACAGCAATCCACATACCAGGTGAATCGGTATTGCGTCGCCATGATCTGGTAGTCATTTGGGAGTTGTTGCTAATCCCTTGTGTCATATATCCATCATTGCTCTTAGCCTGCGCGATTAGCCATTACCTCTGGTGTAACAGCAAAGCTCAAAACTGTTTCATCTACCCCTTTTAATTCTAAAGGAATGCCCTTAGTGATTTCTTCGTCTTGTAAATAATCTGCCACCGCAGCTGAGACGAGTATACCACCGGGAGTAGCTGCTTGTTGCAACCTAGCTGCTATGTTCACACTTGGACCAATAGCTGTATAATCAGCACGTTCCCGACTGCCAAACATACCTACAACTGCCGTACCTTGGTGAATGCCGCAGCGAAACTGAAGACCAGCACGTCCATCTGTATCAAATATACCTTGTTCTCGCCAGGACTGGTTTAACTGTTCTAGCGATCGCAGCATTGCTCGTCCTGTTTTAATGGCGCGACGTACCTGTTCGTTTGGTGTTAGTTCTTCTGGAGCGCCAAATAAAGCTAGAATAGCATCCCCCATAAATTTATCTACGGTTCCACCATTATCAAATACCGCTTTGGTCATTACTTCTAAATATTCATTGAGTAATTCTGCGACTTTGCGAGACCTCAGAGTATTTGATAGCTGGGTAAAACCAACAATGTCACTAAATAAAATAGTAATCAAACGTGGTTCTGGTCTTAAATCTAACACTAAATCTCCAGATGCAGCTTTTTGCACCAATGCTTGTGGTAGAAAGCGCTGTAAAACTGATTCTGTCAGATAAGTATTTAATTCCACAACCCGCTTTTCATTTGCCTTCAATGCTAAGAGATTGCGTACTTCTGCTAAAAGTTCCCGGTCATTAAATGGCTTTGCTAAATAAGCATCTGCACCTCTTTCTGTACCACTAATCCGGGTTTCCTCATCAACTTTGGCTGTGAGTAAAATGATTGGGGTTCCCCTTAACCCATCTTCATTGCGAATCATGCGAATCATATCCAATCCGGATACTATAGGCATCATCAAGTCGCTAACAATCAAGGAAGGTTTTATTTCCCCAGCAACGCGGAAGCCTTCAGCTCCATTACGAGCGGTTTGCACCCGATAGCCATTATTACGTAAAATATTAGATACATATGCTCGTAAATCTGGGTTATCGTCTACCACTAAGATTAAATTCCCGCTTCCATCTGCTGGTTTTTCAATTTCAGAATTCCGTGATAATTCGGAGGTAATAGTTCCTATTTTATCTGTAGTCCCCTCTATCAATTCTAAATCTGCTAATTCCACAGCAGCGCGACTGAGATTTACTTCACCACGTCCTTGTTGTACCCGCTCTGGGGGTAGATGACTACAGCCTGGAATCAGCCAGACACTAAAGGTTGTACCTTCTCCATACACTGATTCCACGGTCACTTTTCCACCGTGCATTTCTACAAGTTCTTTCACTAGAGCCAAACCCAAACCAGTACCCTCATAGGAGCGATTTTCTGAGCCTTCAGCTTGACGAAAGCGCTCAAATAGGTGAGGAATTTGTTTAGCATCTATGCCAATCCCCGTGTCTTTTACCTGCAATATGCAATGGTCTCCTAACCCTTGGACTTTAATACTAATAGTGCCACCTTCAGGGGTAAATTTCATTGCATTCGACAGCAGGTTGTAAACCACCTTATCGAATTTATCTACATCTAAATATACTTCTTGGCAGATATTTATTTCTGTAATAACACGTATACCTTTTTTCTCGCAATAGGGGCGAAAGGACTCAACAATTTGGCTGACAAATTCAACTAAATTGCAGGGACGGAAATTAGGCTGCATTCGATTGGCATCTAAGCGTTGTACATCCAGTAGTTGATTAACCAGTTGCAGGAGACGACGGGAGTTACGCAGGGCGATCGCACTTTGTTCGGCAGATAAACCCTCACCTGTAGCTACCATTGATTCTAATGGTCCTTGAATCAAGGTGATGGGAGTACGGAACTCGTGGGAGATATTTTGAAAAAATTCCGTTTTTTGCTTATCCAATTCTAGCAATCGTTCCGCTTGTTCCCGGGTTTTATGGTACAAACGAGACTGCTGCACGGCAATAGCTGCTTGTGCGGCTACTGCTTTTGCCAGTTCAATTTCAGAGTTACTCCAACGGCGAGCCTTATTTTCTTCCCGTAGGGTAATGCTACCAATACTTTTACCATCTGCCAATAACGGCACCACCATTAGCGATCGCGATCTACCTCGTAGGGGCAAATCAAAGCCAGTGATTTCTTCATCAACCCGATTCATATCACCAACAATTACAGGTTCCTGTGTCCGCAACATTTCTTGCAAGATAGGATTCCCCTGAATTGGTGCTTGAGATTGTGGTAATTGTGGGGAGCTGATCTCTATATTTTGGGAACTGTCATATAAGCCAACACATTGGACATACTGATCCTCCTCAGTCCACAAGGATAAAACGCAGGCATCTACTTGTAAAGCTTGTCCTAATTGCTGGGTAATTGCCGCAAATATTTCTTGGGGATCGAGGCTGGAACGAATGGCGCTGGTAACTGTATTAATTAATGCTTCTCTTTGGGCGAGGGCGCGTACTTGCTCGTAGGCATAAGCTTGGGATAAAGCTAGAGCCGCTTGATCTGCCAGCATTTGTACCAATTGTACCTCCTCCTCTGCCCAAGAGCGTTGGCGATCGCACTGGTGTAGTGCCAACACTGCCATTAATTCTTGGCGGCAAATTAGGGGTACTATCAAGCTAGAACAAATCTTAGCAGTACAGAAAGCCGCAGCCCTTTCCTTAAGTTCTGGAGTATCACCGTGGATGCGCTCATCTGCAACTACATCCTGAATTAGCTGCAATTCCCGGGTTTCCCACACAGTTTGAGTCAAAACAGATAGGGGGACAGAAGTCTTGGTTCCCTCCCCTGCTTCCTGATAAATAAACCCTTCATCCACCAAATATCCATCTTGGAAGGGACGCAGAAGACAGACATCTACCTCCAGCATATGCCCCACAGTATCTACAATTGTCTGCAAAATTTGCCGATAATCTAAGGCACTACGAATGGTATTGGTAATTGTGTTGAGCAGGGATTCTTGACGCAGGGTGCGGGTAAGTTCCCGGGTACGGGCTTTGAGGACGTTGTGGGTATCCAAAGCTTGGCGCACCAATGCTGTCAGTTCATCCGCTTCCCAAGGCTTGGTGACATATTTAAATACCTTACCAGCGTTGATAGCTTCCACCAAGTCTTCCACATCGGTGTAGCCAGTTAAGATAATCCGGATGATATCTGGATACTGAGTGGCTGTAAGACTCAAAAATTCCGTACCACTCATCATTGGCATTCGCTGATCGGAGATGATCACCGCCACATCTCCTTCCTGAGCCAGTAAATCTAATGCCGCTGGTCCAGAAGAGGCTCGTAACACCTTATACTCTCGATAAAAGGTACGGTAAAGTAAGTCGAGGTTGTCTGGTTCATCATCGACAACCAAAATTTTTGGTTTAATTTTTTTTGTTTGAGATTTCATGCACCGTTTTCCTGCTTCAACGGCAGTCGGATAAAGAGTATTCTGAATGTGTAAGTATAAAATGAGTTAGTTAATGGTAGATGTATTCGATGTTTGGGGCTGTTTCTCTCATCAGTGCTGAGTTGAAAAAAGTTTACACCCTTGAGGAAGGGGTATTAATTGCCATTCCCAGGATTGCACCCCAATAGTTGTGAGAGTCGGTTTGAGTTTTACATAATCGAAATTTGCTCATCCTATTTTGCTTTACCTCCAACAATTACTGCTTAATTTAGATACACTGCTTTTAAGGCTGATTTCAACATCCAACTGCAGCTGCATACTCAGTTTTCCCGCCACAGCAGTTGCACTAACACTTTTGAATAAATTTTTATTTGTGGTAATCATGGCAGAGTCAACAATACAATATGAATCTATCGTTGAAGCTAAGTATACTATTAGACACTTACATATCGCTTCCGCTTAAGTACTGTTTTTTGAATCATTTGTTGCCCAGGGGTAGGGGACAGGTACATACCTTCTCTCACCCTCCAGCAAGTACTTGCCATCAACAGAGTTTTTAGGGAGGTAATATCATTAATGCTGTTTTAGGATATTTGAAAAGATTTTCTTTGCATCAAATCAACACTCAACTAACCTTGACACCCTGGTTTTTTCATCCATTACACCAACAGCCAGTCACAGCCAACCCCAAGCCACCTGCTTGTCAATTTCCAATCCGTGGGGCTACACCTGCTGATTTGACTGCTGTTTCCCAAATCATTGCCGAAAGCTTTCACTCCCAAAAGGGTATATGGCGATGTACTTTTCCCTTGCTACGTTTGGGCATTTACGAAGATTTAAGGCATCGTCTGACATTAGGTGCACCCCATCATATTTGTCTAGTCGCGGTGGACGGTACTAGTACGGATGTGACGCCTCAGTTAGTTGGAACTGTGGAAATGGGGGTGCGTTTGAGCGATTCTTGGATACAGGCTGGCAGAAGTTTCCCTTACTTGTCTAATTTAGCTGTTCACCCACAATACCGTCGTCAGGGTATAGCTTCCGGTTTACTTCAAGCTTCTGAGGAAATCGCTCATTCTTGGGGTTTCTGTGACTTATACCTCCATGTTTTGGAAAATAATCATCGGGCACAGGAACTTTATTTCAAGCTGGGATATCGGGTGCATAAAATCGAATCCCATTGGAATACATTTCTTTTTGGACGGTCGCGACAAATATTTTTACGTAAGCACCTTTGTTTATGATCACAAACAGGAGTTAATCTCCAAAGGAGCGCACTGCCTATTCTACTCATCCTAACTGCAGTCAAATTGCGACGAGCAGGAATTTGGGCAGTGCGCTATCATTTTTTAGTCATTGTTTCTTATTATTCTTTCTATGTTCCTGAATTCACATCTTGTAACTGGGTGGAAAAACCAGGTTTATAATCATAACTTACACCATTCTTAATAAAAGCCACAGGTCCCTATTTCTCCTTACCAGGCTGAGCCTGTTGTTCTCGTTAGCAGGCGTTCTCGTTACCAGCGTCACGCTGGTAACCAGGGGTGTGTTCTCGTTACCAGCGTGACGCTGGTAACCAAGGGAAACTAGGCTCTGCCTAGTTTTATCAGAGTTGGTGCAAGTTGTTAGTTTATAGGGAATAATTACCTATTAAAATTCTATGCTAGCATTTATAAACCCGGTTTCTGGTGTAAGATATGACCTAACTTTTTTCTGCAAAAATTAACAATCACAATGGTAAAAAATTTGAAGTTGTATCTATATACACCACACATCTCTATGTTTCTTCAAAAAAATATATATAATACTTTATAGATTAATGTAAAAATTAATAACCCTGTTTCATTATGCAAATTTTGCAATTGTTAATATATTTACTTATCTCCATGGGAAATGACTATTTGCTGTTTGATAAACATATATATGATTTAAAATGTTATGAGTTTAAATACATAGGGGAGATGATTTTACTGTCTAATTCATAATACTTTTGTCATATAAAAATACGAGTATTATAATTTCAGTATAATTACGATCCCCGATTATTTAATTCCTTACAAGAACTTTGTTAACAAAATCTCGTTCTTTATCAAAACTTTAATAAAAAACCTCGTGTAATTGGAGACAAGTCAAGCTAAATCTCATAGAATATTAATACTAAATTACTTAGCAAAGGAGACCTATTCTTTTTCCTGTAAGTGAAAAATAGATCCTAATAGATAATTAGTAAAAAGCAGAAATATTTGATGTTAGAACAATAGTCCTATATATCAATGCCAAGTATTACCCTTTTTATTCCTAGTTTGAAAACAAATGGATAGCACAAAAGGTTTATGCTATCAGACAGCTATGATATCAACTTATTGCCACCAGACTAATATCTTTGAATATCTTGTGATGCCAGATGATGCTGAGCGTGCCGATGGTTCGCATCTTCTGATGAATATGCTGCACAGTGGAAAGGTTTTCACTGTCAATAGTCGTAGACGCAATGGGTTAATAATTTTTAAAGCATATCATGCAGAATTTGCGGGACCTGGGGCAGCTGTGGGCGGCGATTACGATCGCGATTGTCGATGGGCATTGCCTATAGGTAATTTGTCTTTATTAACTCCCGAATCTCATGAGGATCGGCGAAAGGCTTATTTAATTAGGCGACAATGGATTAGGTTAATTAGACAAATTACAGAAAATCCGGTTCCTCAACAGCGCGTTCAGAAAATTCTCGATCAGTTTGAACAATATAATTTTCCATCAGAAGTAGTTGCTCAATTGCCAGATGAAGCATTTGCTCTTTTGGTAGGTGTGTTACCACAAACGGTGGGAATAGTACGTCGTTTAGACGACAGCGAGGTGGATACAAAGTGAATTATAAAAGTTAAAAACTAAAAATGAGAATTTGCTAAAGTAGCTTGTATTCTCTGGAGGGTGCGGGTGTTTTCTTCAGGTGTGCCCACAGTAATTCTTAATCCTCCATTAATCTCCCGTACAAGGGTGCCATTCTCTTTCAGTTTTTGGTGAAGATTTTTTAAGTTAGCGTCTTGGGAATCACAGCTATTTGCTTGGAGACGCACAAAGATAAAGTTTGCAGCACTATCCCAGACTTGTAAGGCTGGATTTTGAGATAAGGTTTCGATTAGTTTGGCTCGTTGCGCTAGGGTTTGAGGAATTGACTCTAGCAAGAGTTGGCGACCCTCTAGGGCAATTAATGCAGCTGCAATGGAGAAGCTAGGAAGATTATAAGGTAAACGAACCTTTTCTAAGATGGCAATTAACTCTGGATGAGCGATGCAATAACCGACGCGCATTCCTGCTAACCGAAAGGCTTTAGAAAATGTACGCAGTATCACCCAGTTGGGATGCTGTAGCAATTCACCCACTAGGGTAGTCTGGCTAAATTCAAAGTAAGCCTCATCAATTACTACTAAAATATGCTCTGGTAAACTCCTTAACCATGCTAATTCTGCCGATGTTAAGGGGTTAGCGGTGGGGGAATTGGGATGAACTACAAAAACTGCCCGGATGGGAGGATTTTGAGTATTTTCTATTGCTGTTTGGGCGACTTTGAGATCGATAGCAAAATTGCTTTTATCTCTGTTGATTGTAACTACAGAAATGCCTAAAGTTTGCGCCAAAATAGCGTACATTGAGAAAGTAGGTTGAGCCACCAAAATTGAGCCTTCTCTCCCCAGACAAGTGGCAATTAATAAAGAGCGAATTAATTCATCGGAACCATTACCAACGGAAATGTTCTCAATAGTAAACAGCGGATGAGAAAGGCTGGCTGATTCGTGGACATATTCAACAATTGCTTGTTTTAGTTTCTCATGTCCACCATCAGGATAACGATTGCTTTCAATTAATTCTTGATAAGTCCATGCCAGTTTTTCTTTTAACTGGGGTGGCAAATCGTAAGGACTTTCATTGGTATCTACGCGATCCAACTCTGTGGGAACTGCTGCGGCTGTATCGCTACTGGGGTGGGGTTTGTAGGCGGTAAATTGGGTTAAATCTGAGCGGATGAAAGGAAGCATTCCGATTTAAAAATAGGGAACTGGGAATAGGGAATGATAAATGGAATTGATTAGTGTGAGAAAAAATAATTATACAGTCTTAGGGTATCTGACAAAAGAGTTTAAGTGCCTGCCAAATTTCTGGCATAACATTCCCCAAACTGTGATCGCTATTTAGTTCCACTAATTCTACCCAAGGACGATACCTGGCAAATTCTTGACTGGCTTGAATTGGAATCACTTCATCTTCTTTACCATGCAATATCAGTGTGGGAATGGGACGTTGTAGCACATCCTCTTTATATTTAGCCGCATCTGTGACGAAATTGTAACTTAGGGGTAGTTGCCTCTGTTCTCCATAGTGATCAACCATAAGATACTTTTCCTCCTGCCATTGTTGTATTGCTTCATCTCCTAACTGGGGTAACCAATGGGATAAAAACCCAAAAGCAGGGGCTAATAATACAAGGCGTTGCACTTGGGGGTATTTTTGCCCTAGATGGGCAGCCGTTAAGCCACCCAAACTAGAACCAATCAGAGTTACTGGTGCAGCATCAGGGGAAAATTCATTCTTTACTTGCTCAAGTTGCCGTGAAATTGTTAACTCAGAAAAATCCCCATAATTTAAATCCGGAATTATCAGCTTTTTCTGACTTTCTGTAAAGCGATCGCCTATATAACGAGCTTTGGCAGAATTGGGGCTAGATGCAAAACCGTGGAGGTAGATGTATTGCATACAACTGTTCTTGGTAGAAACCGGGTTTCTTCTCGACTAAGTCTTTTGGGCGCAAGCTTTGTAGCCCCTACTGCGCGTCTGCTGGGCGCAAGCTTTGTAGCCCCTACTGCGCGTCTGCTGGGTGCAAGCTTTATAGCCCCTACTGCGCGTCTGCTGGGCGCAAGCTTTGTAGCCCCTACTGCGCGTCTGCTGGGCGCAAGCTTTGTAGCCCCTACTGCGCGTCTGCTGGGCGCAAGCTTTATAACCCCTACTGCGCGTCTGCTGGGCGTAAGCTTTGTAGCCCCTACTGCGCGTCTGCTGGGCGCAAGCATTGCGCCCCTACGAATGGTAATTACCGCATGGTAACAAATTCTTCGGCTGCGGTGGGATGGATACCGACTGTAGCATCAAAATCTTTCTTTGTGGCTCCCATTTTGACGGCGATCGCCACTCCTTGAATGATTTCGGCGGCACCCTCTCCAACCATGTGAGCGCCCAAAACTTTGTCAGTATTGCTATCCACCACTAATTTCATCATTGTTTTTTCGTCCCCTCCTGTCAAACTATGGAACATGGGACGAAAACGGGTGCGATAAATTTTTACTCCTTCTTCTGTGTATTTTTCCTGAGCTTCTGCTTCTGTTAACCCCACAGTAGCTGCTTCTGGTGTGGAAAATACTGCGGTGGCGATATCTTCATGACTAAACACTCTGCGGTTTTCACCGAATTCACTATCCGCAAAAGCACGACCTTCACCAATGGCTACTGGTGTTAAATTCATCCTATCCGTAATATCACCCACAGCAAAAATATGGGGTTGGGAAGTTTGACTGTATTCGTTAACTGCGATTGCATTTGTGGACTTATATCCTGGTCCTTCTAGGGAAGAAGCAACTAAATCTACCCCAGCATTGTCTAAACCTAGTCCTTCAACGTTGGGAGTTCTACCTGTAGCTGCTAAAAATACATCAGCGATGATTGATTCTGAGTTTTCACCGGATAAATTTAACTTTAATCCTTCTGGTACTTTCTCTACTGACTCCACCACAGTATTCTGAATGATGTTAATACCATGTTTTGTCATTGCTGCTTGAATGTCATTGCGGATATCCTGGTCAAAACCTCGAAGAATCAGATCCTTGCGGATAATTTGGGTTACCTCACATCCCAAACCGCGCATAATGCAAGCAAATTCCACACCAATATAACCAGCACCGATAATCGCGATATGCTTGGGTTGTTCCTTCAGGTGAAATATTTCTCTGGAGGTAATAGCATGTTCCATTCCTGGTAAATTTGGCTTCACCGGACGACCACCAGCAGCAATCAAAATTTTGTCTGCTGTAACTTTGCGTCCGTCAATTTCGATGGTGTGGGGATCTACAAAGGTAGCACGACCAGGAATCAGTTCTACTCCTGCTTTTTCCAAGAAACTGATATGTAATTGCGACAGTCGTCTTACTTCCTTGTCTATAGATGTAATAAATTTTTCCCAGTCTAGCTGTGATTCACCCACCGTCCAACCGTACCCAACTGCATTTTTAAATGATGCTGGGAAGTGGGAACCATAGACCATGAGTTTTTTGGGAACGCAACCACGAATAACACAGGTTCCCCCCACTAAATCATTTTCGGCGATCGCCACTTTTGCACCGTAGCTAGCAGCGCGTTTGGAAGCTGCTAAACCTCCAGAACCAGCACCAATCACAAATAGGTCGTAGTCAAAACTCATAATTCTGATGTTTTTTATAACAATGTAGTCCTGGATATTTTCAGCATTTGTGCGGAGTTACTAGTTGATATTTAACCACAAAAGTACTTACACATATATCAGGCTATGATTATGCTATCTTGTGCGCAGTTCTAATGCTTGTCTAGTAACACGTCTGTCTGGGGAAATAAGCTAATACAAACAAAACTTCTGAAAGACTCGACTACTTTTATGTCTATTTTGCTTTGTAATATCTACCACTGAATTTCCCCGTTAGCCAAGCGATTCTCATAATCTTCTAAATTTGATAAATAGTTAGAAAAGTCTGAGTCAGCCATTTCTTGATACTCAGTAGAATTCAGCCATAACTAAAGATTCTTTACCGCTATGCTTCCATACTAGGAAGTCAATAAAATCGCTAACCTCTTGAATTAAGGACTCTGGAATTTGATGAATCTTAGCGATTGCTTGCTCTCGTGCGGTCATCATGTCTATATTAGCTATTGTATTTTTTACTTTTAGTATAAGCTGCTCTGTAAAGTCTGGACAAGCCGGACATTACTTCCTGTTTCAACCGGAGCATCAAAGCCATATCCGTCCACAAGCTTTCAAGGGCGAGCCACCCTCAATTTATTAATATTAATTAGCGTATGCTAGCTTCATCAAATTTATCGAAGCATTCAAGTCACGGTCAATCTCAAAACCGCAGTTAGGACACTTAAAAACTCGGTCTTTAAGCGTTAAGTTCTTATGTTTGTGTCCGCAAGTAGAGCAGGTTTTAGAAGAAGGAAACCATCGGTCTGCAATTATCAGTTTACAGCCAAATTTTTTGGCTTTATATTCCAATTGTCGTTTCAATTCATGGAAACCACAATCTGATATCGATAATGCTAAATTCCCGTTGGATAGCATTCCGGAAACGTTTAGATCCTCAATTACAATTATCGCGTGGTTTTTGCATATGTAATTAGTAATCTTGTGGATAAGGTCTTTCCGAAGAAAAGCTATCTTGGCGTACATTTTTTGCAATTTAGCTTTTGCTTTTTTACGATTGTTGCTTCCGTATTCTTTACGGTCTAATTGACGTTGTAAACGAGCTAATTTTTTCAGAAAACTTCTAATATATTCGGCATTCTCAAAGATTTTACCTGTAGATAATGTAGCTAGGTTTTTTACACCCAAATCCACTCCGATAGCAGGGATTCTATTACTAGAAATTTCTGGTTTCTTTTGGTTGTAAGCAAAGGAAATATACCAGTCATCCGCAATCCGAGAAATAGTCACTTTGGATGTTATCCCATGTGGTAAACCTTCATGCAAACGAACCCAACCAATGGTAGGCAACTTAATCGATTTACCTCCGAACGGCATGGGCTTACCGCCAGAATTAATGGTAAAGGAATCATTTTTACCTTTCTTTTTAAAGTTTGGGTATTTTGCCTGTCCTTTAAAGAAACGCTTAAAAGCATCGTTCAAATCTTCAAAAGCAAACTCGGTAACTTTCTGGCAGATACCTTTTTCTTTAATCCACTCATACTCAGCTTTTAAATACTTGTTAAAGAAAGTTCGCAGGGTTCGATAATTAAATTTGCAACCTGCTTTGTACAAATCTTGCCAAGTAGCTAAACCCCAGTTAAAGGTAAAACGTCGAATGCCTGCGTGCTTCGCCATTAAAGTTTTTTGGACATCAGTAAGCTTTAATTTAGTTTTAATGCCAAGCAACATATATTCAGACATTCACCTAGTTTTTCCCTAACATTGGATTTTACTGCCTTTACATTCTATATCAATTTGTCTAGGTTTGTTAATAGTTTCTGTTAATTCTTTTTTGAGGTTTTTGGAGTAGCTTCTCAATCCGTACAACCGACATGAAAAGCAATGCACAATCGACATGAGGT
>JASJCY010000126.1 GCA_030065825.1 Nostocaceae cyanobacterium
TTTGGGAATTTGATGGAAATTTTATGAAAATTTTACAATTAAGTGTTCAAAGTGTGGCGTAAGTCCTAATACTGCTAAAGCAACGATTATAATCAGCGTGTCTTATTCTAAGTGTCAGGAAATGACTATATTTTTATGTCAGGGAATTTTGACATAAAAATTGGCAGGGTAAACCAACGGATAGTCTTATTCTAGCAGAAAATAGGTGGTTGTAAACCCTAAAATCTCGTCCGCTGCCAAATGAGAACGATTATTAAAATCAGTTTTTTTCCTAGGAAAATATCATTTTGGAAATTTAATGGAAATTTTATGAAAATTTTACAATTAAGTGTTCAAGGTGTGGCGTAAGTCCTAATATTGCTAGAGCAACAATTATAATCAGGGTGTCTTATTCTAACTGTCAGGAAATGACAATATTTTTATGTCAGGAAAGTTTGATATAAAAATCGGCAGTGTAAACCAACGGATAGTCTTATTCTAGCAGAAAATCGGGGGTTGTAAACCCTAAAATCTCGTCCGCCGTCAAATGAGAACGATTATTAAAATCAGTTTTTTTCCTAGGAAAATATCATTTTGGAAATTTAATGGAAATTTTATGAAAATTTTATAAGAGTTCGCAATTACATCAAAGGGTGAGAAGTTTGAGAATCCTAAATACTTTCAAAAGTCTTTACGACGACTTAAGATAAGACAAAGGAGGTTAAGCAGAAAATAGAAAGGTTCTAGCAACCGCAATAAAGCTAGAGTCACTGTTGCTAAGATTCACGAGAAGGTGGCTAATCAACGGCAAGATTACCAACACAAAATAAGTCTGAAGCTGATCGAAGGTCTTCGACCTTCGGTTACGGTAGAACAACGAACAACGAATATGTTAGATTCCTGCAAATAGCTAATGGTAGTTTAAGGGAACTATATACACAATTAATTATTGCAAAACGAGTCGGTTTAGTCGCCGAATCCGAACTTTTTTCTAAAGCTATGAAAGAAGTTGATGAAATGCAAAGAATTATGGTTTCTGTGCTAAACAAGCTCAAATCTTCTTCTAACAACTCAATTGGATACAGGTTCCCCGCCATTCATGGCGTTAACGAAGGAAGAAGTGGGGAGAAAGAAGGAAGAAGGAACCCCATTAATAAATTAAGGGGATTTGATAATGAAAAATTTTATATTTCTCCATTAATAAATTAAGGGGCTTGTATCCTTTTTGGTCGGAACAAAGAAGGTAAAGGCTGCAACCCATATCACTACACTTGTTCCTTCTTCCCTCAACATCCTCCGCAGTCGGTCATAGTTTGGGAGGAGTACAAGCTTCTGACAAACATAACAACCTTCTTCCTTGTTCCTTCTTCCCTCTTCCTTCGCTTTGATGATAGTTGTCTGGTGAATCTATGGCACTGTAGTATTAGCATGAGAATTTATGGGGTGAATACCATGAAAGGCAGTATCGATGCTAGTATCTTGAACTACTTACGTTCGCAAATGCCATTTCCCATCTCTTCGGCAAGTAAGTTTTATTGGTTACTACTTTGCTCCTGTACACCTCTACTAATTTGCTCCACTGCCGTAATTTCCCTGGCAGCACCACAAAAAATTGCACAGGTATCTTCGACAGGTAGCATCAACAGACCGATTTTGAGGACTGGTAGTCAGGGAGAGACTGTATCTGAACTCCAGGCAGCTTTACAACTGTTAGGTTTTTATTTTGGACCAATAAACGGAATTTATAACGATACTACAGCCAGGGCTGTATCTGAATTTAAAAAAGCTGCGGGTTTAATTCCAGATGGTGTTGCTGATAGAGTTACTTGGCAAAAATTATTCCCTAATACTCCTCAAGTAGCATCTGGTGGTTCTTCATCTGGGAATATCCGTCCGTTTCCTGTTCCTTCCCAGACTCTAAAACCGGTGACGGTAGGTAATTTCAGAACAGTAGAACCTACACTCAAACCTGTAATACCAAACAGAACTGTTACTTCCACAGTAGTACAACCTACACTCAAACCAGCAATACCAAATAGGACTGTTAATTCGACAATAGTAGAACCTACACTCAAACCTGCAACACCAAAAAAGCCTATAACTAGCAATACTTCACGAGGGAACCCAACTTCATCATCATCTGGACGAACCAATCGTTCTCGAACAACTACTCCTACTCGTCAAGCAGCTCGTTCTCGAAGAACTACTCGTACTTCTGGGAGCGGTAGTTTTTCCAAAAAACCTAGTATTCAGTATACTTCACAGGGATTGCCGATTTTACGTTTAGGAATGCGTGGAGAGGAAGTCGCTACTGTACAAACAAAATTACGAAAACTGGGTTTTCTCAAAGGAAGTGTTGATGGAGACTTTGGTGTAGAAACAGAAGCAGCGGTGAAAGCCTTTCAACAACGCTATGGTTTAGAAGTTGATGGTGTGGTTGGAGGTGCTACTTGGCAGATTTTACGACGGCGTTAGCATGTGATTTCCATTAATTGTAATCTGTTGATTAATCTTCTTTTATAGGGGTACAGGATGACTGTACCTTTTATTTTGCTTGCAAATATTCAGGTTGCAACCATAGCCTGTAATCTAACGATCAATATTTGCCGATAAGAGGTATTATTAAATGCCAGTGCTGAAAAACTAAATTAATTTACTGCTGAAAGGCTAGTATCAAATAATTCTTAACAAGTATGGTGAACTAGAGGGTAAAAATCAATAATTTTTCTCAACGTACATATGAAAAATTTTCTATTAACTTGGCTCGGTACTGCGGTGGCTTTGTTAATCACTGCCAATATTCTGCAAAGTATCAACCTTGGTTTCCAAGTGAAAGATTTTGGAACAGCGCTGGTAGCTGCCATTGTCATCGGTATTGTTAATGCCATTATTCGTCCAATTTTGAAGATTTTGGCGTTTCCGATTACCTTGCTCACCTTTGGCTTATTTACATTTGTGATTAATGGGTTTACCTTGTGGCTGGCAAGCTATCTGACACCTAGTTATGGTTTTATGATTGGAGGTCCTATAGCTGCTCTGTTAGGTTCAATTGTATTATCTATTGTTTCTAGCGTTATTAATTATATTCTCAGACCGACTTGATCTAGGAGAGGGGGAGGATAAGGAGGACAAGGAGGACAAGGAGGACAAGGGAGAGGGGGAAGACAAGGAGGACAAGGGAGAGGGGGAAGACATGTGTTAACCAATGACCAATGACAAATAACAAATGACGATCCTTAACTGGATGTGTATCAAACTAATTCTTCTTTCCCCATTACCCATTACCAATTACCCATTACCTCTTCCCAAATATCCTCGTGGGGTAATAATCCAGTTTCCGTGGGTGCGAGTACTTTGATTACCAATTAATACTGTGGTCAACATATCGACGGGAGCATCCAGTAACTTTTCCAAGGTAGTAATCATAACCTGTTCATCCTCCCGGTATGCTGATCGTACCACTGCTACTGGTGTATTAATATCCCGGTATTTGAGAAAAATATCTCTAGCAATTACCAACTGCTGGGTACGAGTTTGCGATCGCGGATTATATAAAGCGGTGACAAAATCAGCCATTGCAGCTGCTTGTAAACGCTTTTCTATTATTTCCCAAGGGGTTAACAAATCGCTTAAACTAATGGCACAAAAGTCATGCATTAATGGGGTTCCCACCCTTGCTGCTGCTGCTTGCAAAGCCGTAATTCCTGGTAACACCTCTATACTAGGAGTCTTACCATCCCAATTTTTGTTTTGCAACTCTTCCAACACCAAACCAGCCATCCCGTAAATTCCACAATCTCCAGAAGAAACAACCGCTACATTTAAACCCCACTCAGCCAGCTCAATTGCCCGTTGGGCACGCTGACGTTCCTGGGTAATTGGTAGTGCTTCGACAATCTGTCCAGGTCTGAGAATAGGGGCAATCAAGTCAATATATAGACCATATCCAATCACTGCATCAGCACCACTAACTGCCATTTGGGCTGCAGGAGTCATTTGTGACAACTGTCCCGGTCCGATACCAACAAGTAATATCTTCCCACTGCGACCGATGTATTCTTTTTCTGCTTGTGCCACCGCTACCGTTACTGCACCAACTTCACCCGGTAACCGAAAAATCTGCTTGGGAACCACCAACTTTCCCTCTTCCTGTGTGTGAGATAACTCCAAACTTGCACACAACCCCGCAGCTTCTGCCACACTGGGTGTTCCCACCTCCTTTTGGACTACCGAGGAAGGATTCGGCACAGAAACGGATTTCAACACATCCCCTGCAAAAGTCTTTAAAGGTAAATTCCTCTCCCGACAAAGTTCCAGCAAACCCACCTCATCTGCCTTAATGTCAATGGTGGCAATACCAGCAATGGCAGCTTCAGCAAGTTGATGTTCTCTAAATACTTCCTGAATCGCCGTTTCTATCACCAGTCGGGAAGTACCCCTCTCACAACCAATTCCCACCCATAATACCCGGGGATGCCAAGTTACGGTAGGGAGTAGGGGAGATGGCGTAGGGGTGCAATGCTTGTGCCCAAAAGTGTGGGGAGTAATGAATATTTGGGCTTGGACGTTGGTTGATTCCTCAAATTCAAAAGGGTGTCCATCGGGGAGATTATTTTGCCACAGGGTAGAACCTGCATCTTGAATTACATGTACCTTTCCAGAACTGGCTACAACGGCACTGACACCAGTCCAGTTTCCTTCACCCCTACGCCAACCGAAAGGCATCCCCAGCAGGTCTACAGGGGGCAATCCGGAGACATTTGCAGCACCAGTTAATATCGGTGTCGCACCCAGTTGTAAAGCAATTAATCTGGCTAGGCGATCGCCACCACCTTGATGTCCGCTACATAAACTAATTACATATCGCCCTTCTTCATCTATTACTACCACTGCGGGGTCAATGGATTTATGTTGCAATAGAGGGGCAATTAACCGTACCACAGCCCCGGTTGCTAAACAGAAGACAAAAGCGTGGTGGGTTTCCCAGAGGTTTGCTATATGATTTTTCAGAGGTGTTGAGTAAACTTGAGTACCTGATATTTCCCTTAATGATTCTGGAATCCAAATATTTAAAGAATTATCTTCACATAGGGGTTGTAATGTTTTAACACCTGAGGGAGTAGCAGCAATGAAGGCGAGAGGAGAAAATTCGGCTAAAAGCAATTTTTGCACCTGTGAGTTTAAAGAGTTGGACGACGCAGCCAATTGACTATTTTCTCACGCCATAATCGCGGATTGTCTTCAGGACGATATTTAGCGGTAACCATGGAAAGTAATAAACTAACCATAATTTTCACTCCACCCACTTCAAGATGGGCTTAAGATATTACGAACAATAAACATTGGTTTTTCGTTGGTTTTTTACTAAAATACAGGTAGGAGGTAATAAAATATTATGCTAACCACCAATAAAAATCGAAAAGAGTTCAGTCTACGTTTGGGGCAGAATTGGCAATCATTTGAAAAGTTTCGCTCAGAAGGTGCTAAAGCATTGAAATCTGTGGGAAACGGCATAGCTGCTGTCCTTCATACCAAAACAGGTCAGTACAGGATTATTGAAGAGCATGACTTCCAGGAAATGTATGGTCTTGCTCGTGATGTTGATCGTCTACGTGGGGGATTGCGCATGGTAACACTAGCTGTGCGTGCAGTTCAGAAACACCCTGATGAAGAAAATCTTCATGTCTTGGCAGAAGCAGTTGCTATGCTGGGCACTTTGCCTGAATTACCTACACGGGATAGCTTTGACTCCTTGTTACCAGAAGGTTTGGACTTGGAACCCGATGATGAGGTGATACTCGATCCTGATGAAATTGAGCGTCCATTTAGAGCTAACAATAGTGTTTTGGAGAGTAGTGAAAGTTGACTGCTGCCAATGAAGTAAATTACACACCTGGCAACTTAGCAGAACTGGAATCACAACTGCGTACACTCTCTCACGATGACCAGGCACTTAAAATTATCCAAGCTTTTGCTGGTAAGCTTAACAAAACAAAAGATCGACAACAGGTATTCGGTGCAGAAGGTGCGCTTGTACGTAAGCCAATCGATTATCAAGACGTTCTTCAAAGGGGCTTGATTGGTGATGATGAAGACCCTTTTACTCTTCTACAAGGTGATATAGTAAGCACGGATGCTGCATACTTTCTCGGTGAACGCATTACTGGAACTAAATTTGCTATTGCTAGTTCTACTTGCGATCTCATCCCCAATCGTCGTAAATATGCAGCATTATTACGCTTACAGCCAATTAAAGCAAACGATCCGAAGGCAACACAACTTCTCGGTGAGATGTTGAAATTCAAGTCTACGCAGCTAATGTATCTCCCCCCACTAACAGACGATCCTCGTGAAGTACTTGCAAACGCTGTAGTATTCGATGGAATTGTACAAATACGACTTGATGATTTATTGATGTCAACGCGCCATGCTAGCTTAAGTTTAGTGGGATGGCGCATTTTCGCTTCCCTGATTCGTACAATTGTAGTGCGAACAGGCATAAGTGAGGTGAACATGAGATCGAGTATTTAAAAATTGGAACTTATCTCATTAACGACTTCCAACAAATAAAATATCCCAAAATAGCAGTCAACGCTCTCTAACTTGCATTAATCCCAGGTTTACCCATTCAACACCAGAAGCCTGACAAAAACCCCTGGAAACTTCCATTCCAGGGGTATCTACCTTATTCCCAACGAGCTATTTTGTCATAAATTGATGACATCAAGAACATATAAAAATTTACATTTACTTTGTCATTTCGTAACATTGAATACAGAAACTTGAGATATATTAGTTAACGAGCAGGCAAAATTCATTGTAGATGACTCAAATAAGGAGAAAGTACTGATATGTCTATCCAAGAAAGATCCCGTGCTTTGATGCAGCGTCGTTACCAGTTAGTCAAGCATCGTCAGCAATCACTGTTAGGACGTACTGCTGCGGAACTTCATCTTTCCAGTGAAATATCCAACTATTGGAATCCAATTCAAGGTAAGCTAAATCCCGTTGCTAGTGCTACTTATGAACCTAATCATGTAGCGTTGAGTTAGGAAGGTACTGTACATCAAATCTGGGTGGAGGGAAGCCTTGAACTCATAGCGTTACCCTTGGAAGTTGTACACCCAAGGAATATGGAAATTTTTGAAGAAAACCAGGTGAATTGTAACCACCTGGTTAAGCTTTTTATTGATGTATATCAAAGTAGAAAATACCCGACTTATGCTAGAAGTTTTTCAATAGGTGATAGAAATTAGTCTTTCAAAATCTTGGTAATCAAAACTTTCTTTTTGAGCATATTCTCCACATTTTTTGTAGTAAATTTTGTTTTCTTTTATCTCAAAGAAATATCCTGCTATTGCTGACTGTTGGTGTTTCAGCTTAAAAACTACTCTATGAGTAGTATATTTACCATATTTTTTGGCAAGACTAGCAAAACTTTCAAAATTTCCGTTTTGAGCTTTTTCAAATTCCGATAAACCGTTATCAATGCTGTTAAGTTTGGGTAAAATTAATTTCTTGATATCTTCTAGACTGTTGAGGTAATAAATTTCCCAATTATTGTATTTTTGAGTAAAGGCGATTATTTCATGATAATTGTACAAAATTCCAATATCACAACTAGATTGTTTTAAATATCGTTGTATCTGATTGTAATATTTTTCTAAGTCTACATCTTCTCTTTTGACTTCGATAATCATCAGAGTATTCTGTTTTGGTTTAAATTTCTGATTAGTTTGTTTTTTATATATTTCTACATCATGATTATTCACCTCAACTTTAATATCAATTTTATGGGGAAACAATCCACTCTCATGCATCAAAAAATGAATGAGAATTTGTCTGACTAATTCTTCTGGTCTTTGACTAATTGGTATTTCTATTCCCCTAATCAAACATTTTGTATATTGTTGGTGATATTTTTTGGTATATATATTGAGCTTTTGATTAATTTTTGTTTGCAAAGAGTACATAAATATTTCAAAATAATGGTGAATATAATATTTGAGTATTTTTGCAGGGGACGTACTTATAATTGCGTCCCCAATGTTTAGCCTGTGGATTTAGAAAATGGGAGACTTTCTTTATTTTTGTCCAAAAAAGCTTAGTATATTTGTAACTAATTTCTCCCAATGGTATTCTGCTTTACTCTGCAAAATTTGATTCAAGTTTGTTTCTGATTCAAGTTCTTGTTTGAATATTTCACATACATTATCTCCAAACTTTTCTCCCTTACCCCTTTTCCTACCCTTCTCAGCAATTAAAGCTTGCCAAAAATCAGATTCTTCACTTTGAGGTGATAATTTACTAGTGAATTCTTGCTGAATTGTTTTTCCTACTGCGGATATAAACTTATCATATAATGAGTAAAACTCTTTTTTCAATTCAGGGATAAGTGTTTTTAAAGATTTATTTACAAATATAAGACTAGATAAGATGCTTTCTAACTCCTGCCTTAATTCTTTTGTAAATTTCTTCAGCATTTCATCTTCATTTATTCCTTCAGCAACAACCTTTGCATCGTAATAAATATCTATGTTTCTTTCCTCGTAGTAACCAAACCTTCTATGAATAGCGTGTTTAGTGTTCCATGCTTTATAAGTACTACGATAATATTCAAGATATTTATCAATAAAATCTTCATAAACAAAGCTAGGTACTCGTTTTCTTAACTCTCGTAAACCTTCAATCTCCTGAACTGCTTTTTCAATTGCTTTGATTTCTATTTCTGTCAAAGCATCGCCACTTTGGATTTTTTCAAAGCTTTCTTGAATACTCTTGATTTCATCTAATAAAATATTTTTCCTACGTTCTACTACACCTGCTATAGCTGCAAGAAGTTCATTTTTATCTGTCTGTACATCTTCTTCACTGTAGAAATCATCATTGAGTTTGACTATATCATCACGGTAATATCTCAAAGAGTCATAGAATAAAATATTTTCTTGATAAAACTCTAATTTCAAAGTTGTGAATGTAGCTTGAATTTGCTCTTGTCTAATTTTAATTCCTAAATCCCTATCTTCATCAGCACCATTTACTTTCTCAGGTTCCCCTTTACGAGGTAATACCAAAGTTACAAATCGATGATGAAATTGTTGTGATTTGGATGTCAGATGATAACCCATTAATTTAGTAATATTAGCTTCAGGAGCAGCATTAAAGGGAGTTACAAACAGACAAATGGTATCCTGACTATCAATATATTTCTGCAAGTCTTGACGAATTGGATTCTCATCAAGTCCTTTGGTATCAACTACACAATCGAATTGAGACAAATTTGAACCAGATAAAATATCATTACTCACGTGGAGATATATTTTTCTGGGTATAGCAAAGTCTTTTAACTGAGCGCTATTAACCGCAGCAAAAGTCTTTTTTATCCATTTTTGTTCCTTAGTTTCATTATCAAACTCAATTTTAGTTGTAGTTCTGTATTCAAGACTTGCATTATTTAATGCAGCCTTTTTCATTCCTTATAACCCTAATTCTTAAAATAAAACCTTAGCTGGATCAGTTCTGATAATATTCTTTTTATCACCATCAAAAACTGTTTGAGATGTAATTTTAAATCCCGTTATATTTCTAATAGCCCTTTCAATCTCTGCCGAAATCATCACTTGACGTTCTGAATCGAAACTATCTTTATTAGCAATAGATTCGCAGAATTCAAAGATAAGACTTTCCATTTCCTCAATGGAATAAGGCTCTATTTCGATGTAAGTTTTTGCAGATGCTTTGAGAACTACCTCACATATAGTTGTTCTTCCTGAACCCGTTGCAAGCAACTCTTTAGTTTCAATTACATTTTTAGTTTTTTTACCAATAGTTTTGGAAACCTCGAAATCACTGATTAAATTAAAAAGATGACAGATAGCAGTGGTTTTTCCTTGTCCAATAGTACCGATAAAAACAATTTTATATTTTTCTATACTCAGAATTTTCTTAATTTCTTCTAATCGTTCTAACTTAGATTTTAAGTTGCTGATGCAAATATGGTTAATTACATTAATTTCTGAATTACTTTCCATTTTATAAATTGCATCTTTCAAGCGTTTCTGCAACTTTGTGATTTCTTCCAAGCTTGGCTGAAATGATGTGGTTTCGTCCTGCCTATCGGTTGTGAGCATACTGTTTACCCTGTTTTGAAAGTTACTGGATAATTACAATATGCCCATCTGGAATCAAGAATTAACAAAATTCTCACAAGCGATCGCATCAAATGTTTAAATTTGTAGTGCGGGAATCTTGCTCCCTACTCCTGTCCCCCCGCAGCTTGTAACATCGATATTGCATCCTGATACCCATTAAATTGTGCTATTCCTAATGCGGTATAACCACCTTTATTTTTCAAATTGACATCTGCCCCGGCTTGTAATAAAATGTGTAATGCTTTGATATAATTGCGGGATGCTGCCCACATTAACGCTGTCGCTCCAGCATTATCTTGCACATTCACATCAGCCTGCTTTGCTAACAATAGCTGGATAATCTTGATGCGATCGCCTTCTGTGGCTTTAATTAATGCGGTTTTGCCGTCATCCCCTTGAATATTTACATCAGCCCCATAGTCTAACAATACCTTGACAGTTTTAGCATCTCCCAAAGATGCTGCTAGTATCAAAGGTATCTCACCCAAATTTTTTTCATTACTATTTGCCCCTCGTCGCAGCAGTGCTTCCACAATTTGACTATGTCCCTGTAAAGCTGCTACCAACAAAGGAATATCCCCCAAATAGTTTCTAATTTGCACATCAGCGCCGCGATTCAGTAAAATCTCTACTATATCGGTATAACCTTCTACCGTAGCCAGATGTAATGCTGTTTCACCATCTGCGTCTTGGACATTAATATCAGCCCCAGCATCCAGTAATGCTGTGACAATTTCGGTGTATCCTCCACCCGCAGCAGCTAATAAGGCTGTACTACCATCGTGATTTTGCAACCTGACATCAGCACCAGCCCCTAACAAGGCTTGCACAACTGCTAAATTTCCCCAATCAGCCCCTAACATCAATGGGGTTTCCCCTTCCTCATCTTGGGCATTTACCTCAGCACCAGCGGATAATAAAGCTTGTACCACAGGGGTATGTCCCTGCTTAATAGCCAATCTCAAAGCGGTGTCATTATCGTTATCTTTGATGTCTACCCTAGCACCAGCAGCTAACAAGGTATACACCACATCCACATTACCTTTAAGGGCAGCTGCCATCAAAGCAGTGCTACCATCTTCATTAGTAGCATTTACATCCGCACCTCTGGATACTAAAAGCGTCACAATGTCAAGTTGATTGGCGCTAGCTGCTAACATCAAAGCCGTTAAACCATAAACTTTTCTTGGTAAATTAATATTTGCCCCTGCATCTAGAAGCGATCGCACAATTTCTGTATAGCCAGCATTAGCTGCAAACATTAATGGTGTCGTCCCCTGGCGATCGCATACATCAGGTGGTGCACCCATGGTTAATTGTGCTTGTACCTTAGTAATATCGCCACTTTTAACCGCCGATAGCAGCAAAACATCTGTATAATTTTCCATCATATATCCTAACTCCCAATAGTAGGACTTCTGTTTTTCCTGATAACTTGCAGCAGTATCATAAACCGGTTTTTTGGGGAATATTAAGGATAAAATCCGCTATTTTTGGTTTATAAACCCGATTTATCTGTACTTTCCCTTGAATGCTGCAAAATTGCATCTGTTACTTACGATGATGTCTCATAGTTCAGTGTGAGGGGATTAATCCACTTTTGCAAGGGGGTATATAAAAATTGACAGGTGGGAAGATCGAGAAAATGAAATTATGCTAACTTTTATAAAGATTTAATAATTAGGGGATCTTTGTATGAGTCTGGAACTTTCACCATCAATTAAATTTGGGATGCAATTCTTTCACCCAGCAATCATGTGGGTATTATTGTTCATTTCCTTGTATGCTGCCTATTTGGGACTACAAGTACAGCGTACCAGAAATGCTAAGGGCGATGAGAAAAAAGAATTAGTCAAAGGAAAATATAACGTCAAACACTACCAAATTGGTTCTATACTCTTAGCCTTGATGGTGGTAGGTTCTATTGGTGGTATGGCAGTTACATACATCAACAATGGTAAGTTATTTGTGGGACCCCATCTTTTAGCAGGATTGGGTATGACTGGTTTAATTGCTTTTTCTGCTTCTTTATCTCCCTTTATGCAGAAAGGGGCAAATTGGGCGCGTATGACTCATATTTTCTTGAATTTTACAATTCTGGGACTGTTTACTTGGCAGGCTATTTCTGGGATGCAAATTGTCCAGAAACTTCTGAGCAATGCATAGAAAAATGAGCGTTGCTGAATCCATCTATGAAAATGATGTTGCCTTATCCTAAAACCCTTGTTCGGTGACGTTGCAGTGCAACGTCACCGAACACGCAGATTCATATTTCAAATCAGCAACGCCGAAAAATGTGTTCGCGTCACTTCTGTTGAAAACCTGGTTGACTGACAAAAGTCTTGGAAGTGTTGAAATTTCGTAGCCCCTCCACCCAACGCAATCGGTTGCGGTTGTTGGGTTACTCTGCTCAAAGCTGCTGTTGGGTCTACATGCTACCCCTCCGGGGAAGCAATCTACAACCCAACCTACATCAAAAAGATTTGTCAGTCAATCAGGTTGAAAACTGTAGGTTGGGTCTTAGCTGAAACAGCAAGAAGTCTCTCACCTACCCTATCGGGTAGATGATGAGATGAATTGCGAGGTAAAAACGAGACACCCCTTGTTTTTATTGAAGATTCATACATTGATTCAGCAACGCGTTCTACCTTAGTATCGATATTTAAATATATTGGAGAAGACCATCAGTTAGATTACCTTCTGGAAAGATTGAGAATAGCTGGTTTGAATTTAATAAGACTTACGCAACTGGCATATTTCTTTGTTCGTAGTCAGCGATTTATCGCTTATTTTTGGCACTAAAGTGCCTACTTATGACTTAAATTTAGACTTTCCTTGTGACACTTGCGTAAGTCCTGTTGCTATTAAATTGCCAATAATATTCGTAAGATTTTCTTAATTTATCAACCTTGTATTTAATATCAAAATAGGTCTACACTATGGTCATGCACTGATGTCGAATTAAGATTGTGTCAAGAAATAACTTGACGAGGGGATACTCTGCTTTTTTTCTTTGTTAGGGAATAGGGAATAGGGAAAATGTCCGATGCCCATTTTCATGTGTTTTGGTGGATGGAATATATCAATAAATTAAAACCATATATACACAGAGATGCACATAGTAAAACCGCTATGGTAAAGGAAATATTATTTCATAATATTTAAAAGTAAAATTTCTTGAAAATAGGATTTTATTTGTATTTATTTTTGAATATTTACAAAAATTAATCTTCTGAAAAACTTTAAAATAATTTCAATATAATTTTGACAAAAGATATTAAATAATGTCAAAAAAAGAGAGATAATTTTGATTATCTGGGAAAACTATAAAATTAGAACCCGTTACCATTACCATAGCCATCATCCCTAATAAAAATTCCCCCAGAAGAAAAATTTTAGAGAGCATCGAATTTTATGACTAATAGTGCAATCTCCGCAGCGCAGGTATTGAGTAAAAAATTACCTTTTTCAGTCCAGCGGTTAGCAGACTTGGCTTACAATTATTGGTGGTCTTGGACAAGCGATCGCATTGCCTTATTCCAAACCATCGATGCCCAACAATGGGAACGGTGCGGACATAACCCAGTGGCAATTTTAGAGTCTGCAACCTATGAACGGCTGACCCAGTTAGCAGAAGATCCTTTTTACCTCAAACAAATTACAGCCTTAGCAAAAGAATTTGACCAATACATGGGACAAAAGGATACTTGGGTAAGCCGAGTAGCACCCCAAGTGTCCCGAGAAAACCCCATAGCCTACTTCTGTGCCGAATTTGGTATCCATGAGTCTTTACCAATTTACTCTGGTGGTTTGGGCATTCTGGCAGGGGATCACCTCAAATCCGCATCAGATTTAGGGGTACCCATGGTTGCGATTGGCTTACTTTATCGCCAGGGTTACTTCCGGCAAAGATTAAATCGCAGTGGTTGGCAAGAAGATTACTACGTGGACAACCCCTTCCACGAAATGCCCCTAGAATTAATGAAAAACAACCAAGGGGAACCGATCACCATTGAGCTAGAAGTGCGCCAGCGGATGGTAAAATTACAAATATGGCGGGTGCAAGTGGGACGAGTTAGCCTTTTCCTCCTAGATAGCGATCGCGAAGATAATGATCCCATCGACCGCTGGCTGACAGGACACCTCTACGGTGGCAACCAAGAAACCCGCATTGCCCAAGAACTAGTCTTAGGAATTGGTGGTGTCCGTGCTTTGACAGCTTTAGGGATTAAACCCTCAATTTATCACCTGAATGAGGGTCATGCTGCCTTCTGCACCCTGGAAGTTGCCCGTCAAGAGATGGAACGCACTGGCAAATCTTTCTATGATGTGGAAACTGATGTTCGCAATCATTGCGTGTTCACCACCCACACACCCGTACCTGCAGGTCACGATGTTTTCTCCCCCGACCTAATGGACTCCTTCTTTGCCCATTATTGGTCACAATTGCGTCTCTCCAGGGAACAATTTTTAGCATTAGGTGCTAGACGCTTGGGAGATCCTTGGGAACCCTTTGGGATGACTGTTTTAGCACTACGCATGTGTCGCACATCCAACGGTGTTAGCGAATTACACGGTCAAGTTTCCCGGAAAATGTGGACAGTTTTATACCCCCGTTGCACCGAAGAAACCGTACCCATTGGCTACATTACTAATGGCGTTCATGCACCTACCTGGACTGCACCCCTAATGGCAGACTTGTATAATCAGTACTTGGGTGCAGATTGGCAAAGCCGTGCTATTGATGCCAAAATGTGGGAGAAAGTAGACGATATTCCCGACCATGAACTGTGGGAGAGACATCAAATCCTCAAAGAAAGACTAATTGCTTACACTCGCGATCGCGTCAAAAAATCTCGACAACAGCGAGGAGAAGATTACCATAAAATCCAAGCTACGGACAACCTCTTAGATCCGAAGGCACTCACCATTGGCTTTGCCAGACGCTTTTCACCTTATAAGCGCGGATACTTACTGATGCGGGACTTTGAAAGGGCATTGCGGATATTTGGTAGTTGCGATCGCCCAGTACAGATTATCTTTTCTGGTAAAGCGCACCCAGCGGATGAAGAAGGTAAGCGGATTATCCAACGGTTAATGGAATGGTGTCAACATCCAGCAATTATGAACCGGGTGGCTTTTATCGAAGATTACAATATCTATACGGGTCATAAATTGGTGCAAGGTGTGGATGTGTGGTTAAATAACCCCCGTCGTCCCCTAGAAGCCTCGGGTACTAGCGGGCAAAAAGTCTGCTTTAATGGTGGTATCAATTGCAGTGTCCTTGATGGCTGGTGGTGCGAAGCTTATAGACCCGGTGTCAATGGTTGGGCAATTGGGGAAGATGCCCACACCAGCGATCAGGAATTGCAGGATCGTATTGATTCGGAGTCTCTGTATCAGCTATTGGAAGAGGAAATTGTACCTTTATACTATGACCAAGATGACAATGGTGTTCCCCACCGTTGGATACAGATGATGAAGGGTTCGATTAAGACGAATGCACCGCTGTTTAATACTGACCGGATGATTGCTGATTATGTTTCTCAGGTTTATGTACCGGAAATTGCTACTACTGTGAAGCCAATTTTAGCTAAAGTGTTGGCATAAGGGAATACCAAGAAATAAATTATCCCATATTGTGGGGTAGGCATCTTTGCCTGCTTCACACACAGGCAACACACACAGGCTTTAAACTTTTGAGTTTTGACTTATTTATAAGGGACGGGCAAGATGCCCATCCCACAAAACCATTAAAATCATACTGGATTTATGTAATACCCTTATGATTTTTAACTTTTGAGTTTTGAGTTTTGAGTTTTGAGTTTTGAGTTTTGAGTTTTAACTTTTGAGTTTTGACTTATTTATAAGGGACGGGCAAGATGCCCATCCCACAAAACCATCAAAATCATACTGGATTTATGTAATACCCTTATGATTTTTAACTTTTGAGTTTTGAGTTTTGAGTTTTAACTTTTGAGTTTTGACTTATTTATAAAGGACGGGCAAGATGCCCATCCCACAAAACCATCAAAATCATACTGGATTTATGTAATACTCTGATGATTTTTGAGTTTTGAGTTTTAACTTTTGAGTTTTGACTTATTTATAAGGGACGGGCAAGATGCCCATCCCACAAAACCATCAAAATCATACTGGATTTATGTAATACTCTGATGATTTTTGAGTTTTGAGTTTTAACTTTTGAGTTTTGACTTTAACTTTTGAATTTTGAATTTTGACTTTTGACTTTTGCGAAGCGGTTAACTTGCTTATGCGTATCTGGCAAGCTGATTTCTACCATCATGGGCAATCATGGGAATTGTTAATTTGTGATCCTACTCGCAGCTTTGAATATACTGCGACTTGTCCCCAATCCCAAGCTAACTCCACTTGGGTAGCCACACAATTACAACAAGCATCTAGTGGAAATTTACCAAATGTAATTCAAGTGTTTCGTCCCCAGTCCTTAGGTATAATACAGCAAGCTGCAAGTAGTTTAGGAGTTAGCGTTGAACCTACACGTCGCACCTCAACGTTAAAGAAATGGTTACAAGAAAAGCAATATTCCATAGTTGTAGATCAACCACCCCCCACACCCTTACCGGAAAATCTCTGGGGAGAACAATGGCGATTTGCAACAATACAGGCTGGGGAAATTACGGATATTTTTGCAGAACGTCCTATTCCGATTTTACATATACCAGAGGTTATTTTACCTATTAATTTGGGTTTGGCGTCAACAGAACCCGTCTCTGGTGTGGTAATTTATGGAGGTAGGCAATCAATGCGCTTAGCAAGGTGGTTGCAGGAAGTACATCCTGTTAATCTCAATTATATTGCTGGGGAACCTGATGGTTTAGTATTAGAAGCTGGTTTGGTGGATAGGTGGATTATTGCTACTTTTGTAGATGAAGAAGTAACAGCATCTGCAAGAGTTTATCAACAACGGTTACAGCAAAATCGGGGATTGCATTTTTTATTAGTGCAACCTGATGATTCGGGAATGACTTATAGTGGTTTTTGGTTGTTACAAAAGGAAGATTAATTTTGTTTTTGTTTATTTGTTGTTAATTGCAAAGTCTTTTCAAATTCCATTCTTTGTTCTGCATTTCTGAGAAAATAACCATCAACCATTGCTTCACCCAAAAGTTTACCTAAGGAGTCGCGATTGGTACTAATTAAACCATTGAACTGTTGTGGAGTTAATTGGTTTAATTTATTTGCTACAGTGATGATGATTAATTGTAAGGTATCCGGGGAAACTGGTTGAGATAACTGAGATATTGTTTCTGGATGCATGGATTTTACATATTGCAACAGGGAATTTTCACCGTTGAGTTCATTACCATAAAAGCTAGGATTTTGATGGTTATTTTGATGGTTAAAATTACTCATACTCTCTTAAAGCTTGGTTCCTGAAAATGTGGATTATCTCTAATAATTAAATTATCAACCTATTTGATAAATTGATTTTCAGGAAAGCCGAACCTTAAATAGGGGGTTTATACGAAAGAGTAAATGATTATGAATTCATTAATTATCTATTACCCAATCTATTACCCATTATTCATGAAATTCCAGGTAATTTCATCATCTTAAACCTGATTCAAATTAGGAAAAACCTTGGATAAATCCAATGATAAATCGGGAAAACTAGGGAGAGGGACAAAAGTATTGGGTAAAAAAATTTGTTTGCTAGCGTAAGCAAAGTTACCTTGCAAATCTTGATAGGGTTGAGTGTAAACTTCTAAACAATTTGTGACTAAATTAAATATCCAATAGTCAGAAATTCCCGATTCAGCGTATAACGGTAATTTTGATTCTTGGTCATATTTTAGTGTCGAATCTGCTATTTCCGCTACTAATAAAATATCTTCTGGTTGAGGATGATTAGATAAGTAGCGATCAGCACGATTTTTAGCAATAACTAAATCAGGTTCTGGTTCACTATTAGGAGGTAAGCTAATAGGTTCTTGTCCTCTAATTATTGCTTGTCTTTGCAGTAAAATTGTCAATTCATAAACTAAAGAGGTATTGCAAACAGTATGAGGTGTTCCTTTAGCTACCATTTGCATCAATTCTCCACGAATTAATTCTACTCGGTCATTTTCTGTCAGAAATCCTAATTCAATCAGATGATGGTAATCATCTATCGTAAAACGTTTGGGAGTTACAGTGACGGAAGTAACCATAAGTCATACAATCTTAGATTTTCGATTTTCGATTAATATCAAGTTCACAAGTATCACATAAAGAGATATAATTTTAAGCTTGTCTATTTTATTTTAACATTCGGATTATTATCAGGGAAATTCTTATGTAATTTATCATATATATAGGAATCCGGTTTGATTTTTGTTGGCGTAGCCTGCGCTTGCGCTTATAAAATTAGTATGGTGTAGGGTGCGTTATGACTTTAGTCTAAAGCACCATCTTGTAAAGACTTTGGTGCGTTGCGCGCAAAGGCAACACAAGGGCAATAAAGCGGGAGGAAAATCCACACCCGGACACTTGCTAAAACTTTGGAAAAACAACGCAGTGTCGTCGCTTTTTGCCTCCCCTACGTATTTGTTCAAAAATCAAATAGTAATCCTATATTTTGAATCCATATATAGCGGTTTTCAGTTGAGTCTAAGAGGATGTTTGTCAAGTCTAAAAGATTACTAAAAACCTCACTTCTTATCTCTCTCCTAGGAGGAAATAGACTTTGAAACCCTTATTTTTCTGTTCTCCTTTCCGCGTCTACATGCTACCCCTCCGGGGAAGCAAGCTACAACCCAACAACCGCAACCGATTGCGTTGGGTGGAGGGGCTACGAAATTTCAACACTTCCAAGACTTTTGTCAGTCAACCAGATATTTATTGATTATTTATTTTTTAACAACAAAAGTTTCAGCTATTTTATCATGAAGAGCTTGCTTTTTTTTAGTAAATCCTGACATTATAAAACCAATTAATATAGTTAGGGCTGAAAGGGTTTTACTCCAATATCTAATATTTGCTTGAGCAAAGGATAGACGATTTTGATTTAAATCAGTTACGACTATTCCTAAAGCCATTTTCCCCGGAGTGCCTTGTTTATGAGAACTTTCAAAATATGAAAAATAAATCCATTTCCAAAGCTCAGTTGATGCAGCTATAAATATAGCTTCTATTGGAAAAGTGCTGTCTGACAAAGCTACCATAACTAATATAAATCCGCCAATTTTTCCACCTATGGTAATGAATGCAGCACATAATAAAGCAAATCCCAATTCACCTACCTCATTGATAATATCGTCAGGCAATGTATTTGTAGCATTGAGAATTACTTTCCATACTATTGCTATTGCAATTGTTAAAATCGAAATATCAATAGTATGAGCTATACAGCGTTGCCAAAAACCTACATAAGATGTATTATTATTTGTTCTTTTCCTGCTTCTATTATATGGATTACCAGTTTTATAAATAGATTCTAATTCTGCAATTCTAACTAAAATTTCTTGAGTATCTTTTGGTCTATTCCCTGGAAATGGAGCCATTAAATAGTCAATGAAATCTAAAAGATTCCCAGAAATATCATTAACATAATCTCGCCAAATTAACTTTCCAGTACGGGGATGTTCCGCAAATTGATGGGGATGCTTACCTGTTAATAAATAAACAAAAGTACGTCCCAAAGCATAAAAATCTGATTGCACTACAGCTTTGCCATTCATTTGTTCCGGTGGTGTATAACCTGCGGAAATAATTCCTGTTACTTGCTGTCCCGCAACTTTTTGCATGTAAGTTTGGGTGACTTCCCTTGCTGTACCAAAATCAATTAACACCAATTGTCCATTCGGTCTTAACATAATATTTGCTGGCTTAATATCCCGATGGAAATATTGATTTTGATGGACTTCATGCAAAATTTCAGCTATCTGCTTTAACCACCGCAATGCTGCACGTTCACTAATAGGTTGTTGGTTAGATGCAATTAGATATTCTTCTAAATTCATCCCCTCGATTTTTTCCATCACCAAACAGTGTAAGGAGTTTTGACTATTGCGAGGAAAATAAATAAAATACCCATCTAACTCTACTCTGGGAATACCAGGGTGATTCAGTCGCTTTAATACCTCAGCTTCTTGTTGAAATAGTTCAATAGCTTTGGGGTGAGTATTGTGCAGTATTTTTAAAATTTTTAATGTACCATTATCATCTACCTCATAAATAGTTCCAAATCCACTTGGTTTACTTGGATCGCTCAATAAACGATTTACTCTGTAACAGGAATTTAATAGTAATTCAGAACCACAAGCTTGACAAAATAAGCTATTTTGGCTGTTTTGTGGCTTTGGACAGTTGGGATTAATACAGTAGCTCATTGATGGCTACGGGATTTCTATATATTTAAAGGTTAGGATAAATATAACAACTACACTGAAGTATCCGCTACCCCACCAAACCAAATTCCCTAATTCTCCAAGAATTGGGGAATCTAAATCAAAAAACCTCGATTGTTCAACCGAGGTGATAGGGAGAAGTCCAAATGACGATGAGATACCGATATTTAAAATTTTAAATTACATAAATACACAAATATATAGATATCTTAGGCAAGTAATCCTAACTTTTTACCGTTGTTTTTTGCTAAACGAATTAAACTCTGTCTTTCTTTGGATTCTATACCTACAAATTTGCAAAAATTAGTAATTACTTGGGAATGAAGTGCGATCGCTTTCCCACGTAGCTGATTGAATTGAACTTTACCCATGCGATCGCGCAGGAAGATAACGATAGGTGCAAACATTTTTTAACCTCTCAATGATTCCAAGTTGTTCTGTAATAAATCAATGCAGTTCCAATTAGCTAACTGCAAAAGCTACCAAAACTACAGCGCTAACAAATAAGGTTGCAATTCCACCCAAGAATGCATAGCGGTTTTGCTGTTCTTGGGAAGGGTAATCTGCGTAGTAGATGTTGGGTTCGGTTGCGTAGTTATTGAGAATCCCTCTTTCGTCTGTGGTTGTATACATGGTTTGTTGCTCTCTTTGTTAACTCATGTAAATAAATGTAACGTTTCTGTTACAAAACGTCAAGTAGGGTTGACATAAAAATGTGAATAGTATATATAAAATTTACTTATCAGTGCTTTCAGGCTAGTACTCCACCAATCCGAAATTGGCAGGTTAGGGAAAGTATGGGAACTAGGGGAAGTAGAAGAAGTAGGGGTAGAAGAGGACTAAACTTTGCTGAAATTAACCCTGCAAAGTTTGCGTAGCTAAAGCAATAAGAAGTCTCTCACCTACCCGAAGGGAGGTGATGAGATGAATTACGAGTGAGTTAACGACAATCCCTTTAATTAAGTACTAGTACTCAACCACATTAATTTTGACAAGTCGCGGGTGTGAGCGATCCCCGACTTCTTTAAGAAGTCGGGGATCTGTGACCCCTCGTAACTAATGTGATGGACTACTATTGGTTTGTCCCATAAAATATGATGGGGTTTCCATCACACCCACTATAAGTCCCAGTCTAATAGTCAAAGTCATATAAATATGACTATAAAACTAGCCATCAAAACTAATGGGACAGAACACTAGTATTCGACCACATTAATTTTGATGGATTGTGGCACAGCCATCTTGGCTGTGCAGCAGTTAAGTAAAAATACTTTATGTATCGTGATTATTTTTACTATAATTCCTAATGGGAGAGACCACTAAGCTAAAGCGGTGGCAATTGTCCAAACATCTACCAATAACAATAGCAAGGTAAATATAAATAAAATCATATACATCCAAGGCTGCGCTAAAGGATAGACATCACTGGTGTCGATACCTGTCTTTGCCTGTACTAATTTTACCAAGCGAGTAAAACCAGCCACACGCATCGGTAATAAATAAGCTTTTTCCTCTTCAGTCAGAAAATAGTAAACCAAACCTCCTTGTCCTGTGGTGCGGGGTTTTAACTCTTTTACCTCCGACCAAGGTAAAGACCAGCCTTTGCGGAAAAAACGCGGAACCCAAGTTGCATAGGTTACCTGTATACCTTGGTCATCTACAATTACCCGTTCAGTGAGGACTCCATATAGGGTAACAAAACCAATGCTGATTCCCACCCATAATAGCCCGGTCGGTACGGGGGCATTAGTAAACTGTGCCAGAAAAGGTAAAGGTATTGTCAGGGCTATATAAAGGGTTAAGAGGGTGATTCTAATCAAAGGAGAAAGACAAAAAACTGAGTTTGCTGTCACGGTTTCATCACAATTGCTGCTTCTAAATACATATTAACTGGGAAACAGGAAGGGAGTAGGGGTTGGATTTGCACAATCTTTGTCATAAATAGGCAATCTTACAGATGTTGTGGCAAAATTATTTTCAACCAGGACTTACGTAAGTAGGTCGGTATAAATAAAACGAACTATTTTAGGATTGTCATGTTTATGAACGAAAAATTAGCATTTTCACAGGTCAATATTCCCAATAAACTCAGTTTATCACCCAGGTGGAAGATATAAATCTAACTTTTGATTGCGGATATTGTACCTTGGTAATATTAAAATATTTGATGAATTCTTCAAAACACAAATTCATAGAATTTATGCATCTCCAAAAAAGCGCGGTAAAAATCATCTCGATTTTAGTTTTATCTCTACTATTCGGGTTCAACTTCAACGTTCATGTAGCAGTAGCTGCAGTAGAAAGTGCTAATGCTATTGGACCTTTGGAAATTAAAAATGAAGACCAATGGCAAGCTTTTCAGCGTCAATTACAAATTGCCAAAAATATGGGAGTTGATGCTATCTCTACAGATATTTGGTGGGGCAAAGTAGAGAAAAATGGCGATGAAAAATTTGACTGGACATATTATGATCGCATGGTAGCTGAAATTGAAGCGGCTGGACTGCGGTGGGCACCAATTATGTCCTTCCATCAGTGTGGAACTAATGTGGGAGATGTATGTAATCAACCCATTCCCCAATGGATTTGGACTCATTTTCTAGGGGTAAAAAAGACAGATTTACAATACAAAAGTGAGTTAGGAAATTACTCCCAGGAAGTAGTTTCTCTCTGGGCAGATGACATAGTCATGGACGAATATCGGGAGTTTATGGAGGCTTTTGAGAAGCAATACGGAGAGAAAGCCAACATTATTGATGAAATTAATATAAGTACGGGAACTGCTGGAGAACTGCGTTATCCTGCTTACAATACTCACGATCATTGGAAATATCCCCACAGAGGGTTTTTTCAAGCTTATAGCGAACCAGCAGTTAAATCATTTCGTACCTATGTGTTAAATAAGTACGGCGATTTAGCTCAAATAAATACTGCTTGGCAAACAAATTTGAATAGTGTTGAAAAAATTAATCCTCCAAGTGATGGCACTAAATTTGTGCAAGGAAAAGATTATGAGGATACCCAATATGGTAGAGATTTTATTGACTGGTACAATCAATCTCTAATTGAACATGGCAAACGGATGTTAGAAGCTGCTGATAAAGCTTTTGATGGTGCTTTTGCTAAAGTTCCTTTCGGCATGAAAATACCCGGCATTCATTGGCAGATAAGTAATTCCCAAACACCCAGGATTGCGGAAATTACCACAGGATTAATTCGTACAAGTATTGACTATCAAAAAGATAGTACAGCAAGGGGTTATGCTCCTTTAATCAGTGTTTGGAATCACCTGAAAAATTCCCAGCGAAAAGTGATTCTTCATTTTACAGCCCTAGAAATGTCGAATGGAATTGATAGGAGTGTAAACGCAAATTCTCGGGCAAAAGATTTAGTTGGTTGGGTAGCAAATGGTGCTGCTAGTCAAGGGGTTACCATTAAGGGAGAAAATGCTTTACAACCAAAGATAAAAAGTAAGCTAGCCTGGAAGAATATCCAAGATGCTTTCAACAATTTTAGTTATAACGGTTTCAGTGTTTTACGACTCGCAGAAATTGCTGACAATTCAGTAGCAAATGAGGGCTATAAAAACTTTATTCGTCAAAACAAATCTTTTCCTTGCATCCTCCCACAGTTGAACTTAAGAGGTACTAATAATGCTTGGAATTCTACACCGATGAATTGTCAGGAAGGAATATGGGCAGTCAATGTGAACTTTGGCGACTCTTCAAATCAAAGTTTTAAATTCGATGTATATGGCGATTGGCAAGAAAATTATGGCGATACAAATGGAGACAAAATTCCTGATTTATTGGGTGCCAATATTCCCATTACAGCAGGTGCAGGAAGCTACAAAATTACATTGAATCCTAACAATTCTCAATCACCTCAAAATTGGCAGTATTCTCTGAGCAAAATTGGAACTTTAGGTTGTCAATTTCCTTCCCTATATATCCGAGGAACTAATAATGACTGGAAGATTGCACCAATGAATTGTCAAAACGGAATTTGGCAAGGTCAGGCTACTTTTGGAAATACCTCTAGCGAACGTTTTAAGTTTGATGTATATGGTGACTGGCGTCAAAATTTTGGTGACAATAATGCCGATAATATAGTTGAATCTTCCGGTGCTGATATTTTGATTAAAAATGGTTCTGGTACCTATGAAATTATTTTTGATGAAACAAACAATTCTTACAGTTTGATCAAACAATAATAAATCTAGAACCCCGATTTTTTCAAAAGGAACAGACGCTTTCAAACCCCCATTCTCTACTAAGAGGATGTTTGAAAAGTCTAAAAGGTTACTTAAAACCCAATACCGTACTGCTGTGCAGAAGCAAGCTACAGATTGTAGGTTGGGGAGCCACTCCGTTGCTTTTCCAAAGTTGTAGGAAGTGGCGTTTGAGGTACGTAGGCAAAGCCTTCCCGTAGGGTAACCCAACAAAAACATACTTGCTGTCTCCTAACTAACACATTTCATAACCCTTATATAGCAAGGCTTTCAGCCAAAGCCCGAAAAATGTGTTAGCTTCATTTGTTGCTAGTGGCGATCGCCGCTAGTCGGAGGCTCATATCTTGCACCATTCTCAACAACCATTGAGAAACCGGGTTTATCAACGAAAAATTAGGGTTTTGACAGGTAAATATTGCCAATAAACCCGGTTTCTGACCCTTCCGCTTCCCTCTCCTAGAAGCCGCACTCAAAGAGAAGCCACTCCGTGTCTACCGCGTCTATAGCCAGAGGTAGGGAAGGGGGGCTGGGGGGTTAGGTTTTCAGGGTTTTGATGTTAATAATAATACTTTCCAAACAAACTCTTATACCTATTTTTTTTATGGTAAATATTTTTGCACTACACTCCAACCAGTTAGAGAAACCCAAGCAAAGGCAAAAAACAAACAGATATTAACACCAATATGAATTTTTCTAGCCCAACGTCTTCTTGCACGAATTTGCGTCGCACTGACAGCAGAAATTAAAACCAATACCACAGTTATTAATCCAGCTATCAGGTGTGGTGAATGTCCCAAACTGCCAAAGTGTCCCAAAGTACCAATAATACCAATAGCTAACAGCAATAATACTAAACTCACCATGGAAATACCGATGAGGAAGTGGAGATTACGCAGTCCCCATACCTCTGATGAAAAACTATTTGGAAAAAATCTGCGAGAACGGAACATCCACATACCAGTTATTCCTAATATTACATAAGCTAGCAAGGACAATCCCATCGACCAAGCCGCTATCTTCCATAACCAGATAAAAGAAGGTAAATTCATAAATTGGTAATTGGTAATTGGTAATTGGTAATTGGTAATTGGTAATTGGTAATTGGTAATTGGTAATTGGTAATTGGTAATTGGTAATTGGTAATTGGTAATTGGTAATTGGTAATTGGTAATTGGTAATT
>JASJCY010000127.1 GCA_030065825.1 Nostocaceae cyanobacterium
TCGGAACAGTTAGTTGAGGAGGTGCTTTTACTAAGCGCGAAGGGAGTTTTTTCCTGTTCGCCACAGAAACTGGGTTTGTTCACCATCCCCTAAGGGAATAGTTCTTCAGCAGACAACTGCTTGTTTATCGAAACAGTTTTTGTGCACAACACAATCCTTCCTTCCTCGGAACAGTTAGTTGAGGAGGTAAAGCCATTACTAAGCACAAAGGGAGTTTTGTCTGTCCACAAGAGAAACCAGGTTTGTTTATGACAACAATTTTTTTGCAGGATACAACCCTTCCCTCATGGGAACAGTTAGTTGGAAAGAGAAAATCTAAAATCTAAAATTCTTTGACATGGCACAGAAAAAACATTTATTATCAGAAATTTCCCTCAAGGGATTAGAAATTGCTCCTTCTCAAGTCTGGGGTGCGGTGCGTATTGTTCCCTTACTGCGTCATCAGGTAAGAGGTGATTTAGGATTGTTACAACGCAGTTATGAAGAAGATGTAACCCTTGTTTCTTTGTCAGGAAAAATGAAGTATTTTTCTTATGTTCCCCACGCTTTAGTTATGTCTTGGACTGATGATGGAAGTCCTGTTGCGGCTTATGGAGGACAGATGGGAAAAACTGACGGAAAGCGCTTAAATTGTGGTTGTGCAAGTGTGAGATTAACCCACCGCATGGCGAAACGGGAATCAAAAAATCAGCTGCGATTTTTACCTTTACATTTGGCGATGGAAGGGTTTCTATCAATGTTTTTTGCTGGTCCCGATATTGCTTGGAATGAATATTCTAAATATGCTCTTTCTTACGGGCTTGGTTGTCGCTATGAAATTGCTGTTAGCGGTCGTTATATTGCCGGATTAGAAGAGGCTTTAAGGGTATTTGAAATTCATCCCCAACAGGTAGGGGTATTAGTATTTGTAGCGGAGGCATTAGCCTCGGCTTTTGTAGTTCCTAACCCCGAAGATTATCGATTATTACATACTAGTTTAATTGAAGATTTTTATGGTGAGTTAATCTATCAGTATGGCTTGCTTTACGATACTACTTTTCCCATGAATGTATCTGTAGATGAATCCAAGATTAGTAATCTTGCTAGTTTAAGAAAAGCAATCCAAAAAATGCGTGCTGATTGGTCATATTTTCAAGGGTTTATGGCTGAAGGATTATTAGGACGCAATTTACAATCAAAGATATCTTACACCGCAGGTCAATTTAGCCTACAACGCTTTATTACTGATTTACAACCTAAGGAAGAAAACTATATTGGAGAAGCAATTGTCAGAGAAAATGGCGAATTAGAGTATTTAAAAATATACCGACTATCAACTGCACAAACTAAGCGGGTTTACCTCTTGAGTCAGTTAGCTATACATAATTGGAATATTGATGCTACCGCTGTAAAATTGGGTCATAGTCGAGAAGACTTTGTGCGTCGTTTGGAAAATGCAGGTTTTGGATATTTGTTAAATAAACAAGTGCGGGAGGTAGCACGGAAAAAATTACGCAAGAGTTAATCATCACATCTAAAAAATGACCGAAGGTCTTCGACCTTCAAGGAAGAAGCAACAGGGAAGAAGGAAGAAGGAAGAAGTGCTAAAATCTAGCTAGTTACTTCAAACATCGCCCAATGGTGTAGGACGAAGAATGAAGGAACAATGAGTATTTTCGTTTTCTTTAAATAGCTTTAGGCAGCCCCAGAGAACTTGATACACAACGCTCTAATTGCTTGCACGCATGAGTTGGTTTAGAAGCGTGAACCTCAACTATTTATTTTCGCTCAGCAATGAATGAAGTTGATGAAATGCAAACAATAATGGTTTCTGTGCCCAATAAATTGAATAAATCTTCTAACAACTCAATTGGATACAGGTTAAGCGTCGTTTATGACGGGTAAAGTTTGGTAGGAGTGCAAGCTTCAACACAAACATAAAACCGCTCAAACCCTCTTCCTTATTCCCTCTTCCTTCCCTTTGACATTGGTGAATTGTCAGGCAGAATTTAGATTTTTGAACATGACTAATCAACGATTCTACCTTGAGTCAAATACACTGCAAAGTGGGATGTTGCTCTCCAGCCCGTCCTAAATATTAGCAATCAGCTTTGTATTGTATCCAAATGAAAACCGCTATATTTACATCTATAGTAATATCTAAAATCATTCCCATTGAAGAAAACTGACAATTTTGATTTATAATTGCTTTTGGGTGCATCAAAAATCAGCAAACTAAATTAAATCCAATATGTCATTGTCAGGGACGCAAATTTAAGCATCTCCCCAGGCTAGCAATCATAAAAGCTAAGATTTTATCTTATGCTACTGAAAGCAAACTAGGCAATGGCAGAGTTTATCCTGTTTATTTTCATCAATCTATTTACTATATGTAATTGATGAAAATATACCTGGAATTTTTTCTTTGAAAAAGTTATAATGCCCCAACAAAATTATCTTTATACCACTTCCAAAGGTTGACATTTTCAACTAACTTACAGAATTATCAAAGGAATACTGGATAGTCGCATCGAGAGGAAACCATGCATACAGTTGTTCTCGTTTTAATTGAGGTACTAATTGTAATTGGATTATCGCGGCTAGTGGGATTAGGATTCCGGTGGATTAATCAACCACTGGTAATTGGTGAAATTGTCGCCGGAATTATGCTCGGACCATCTTTGTTTGGTTGGGTTGCTCCCGAATTAGCAGCTGCGGTGTTTCCAACGGAGGTGATTCCCTTCCTGAATGTGCTGTCTCAGGTAGGGCTGATATTTTTTATGTTTTTGATTGGGTTGGAGTTAAACCCCAAATATCTGAAAGGAAATTTAAAAGTAGCTGTTTCAACCTCAAATTTCAGTATTATTGTCACCTTTTGTTTAGCGATTATCTTATCCTTGCTACTCTATCCCCAGCTTTCCAACGCTAGGGTATCTTTTACTGCCTTTGCCTTGTTTTTGGGGTCTGCGATCTCCATTACAGCCTTTCCAGTACTGGCGCGGATTATTACCGAGAATAACTTACAAGGCACCCGTTTGGGAACATTAGCTCTTACCTGTGCTGCCATAGACGATCTTACCGCTTGGTGTATTTTAGCAATAGCGATCGCCGTTGTGCGCACTGGTAGCATCGCCTCTGCTTTACCCACAATTATCGCGGTTGTTGTATACATCGCTTTAATGCTAACCTTGGGGCGGACTGTGGGAAATCGTCTTGTTAGATATTATCACCGCAGCAAACGACTAAATCAATTTGCCTTAGCATTAATTTACCTAGCTGTTGTCGCCTCAGCACTAATTACCCAACAAATTGGCGTTCACCTAATTTTCGGAGCATTTTTACTGGGTGTAATTATACCCAAGGATGCAGATTTAGTCAGGGAATTAGCAATTAAAACCGAAGATTTTGTATTAATATTTTTACTACCAGTATTTTTTGCCTATAGTGGATTGCGGACGCAAATTGGCTTAATCAATAATCCTCAATTGTGGGTATTGTGCTTAGCTATCTTAGTAGTGGCGATTGGGGGTAAATATTTTGGTGCTTATACAGCAGCCCGCATCGGTGGGGTTAGACACCAAGAAGCCTCAGCATTGGGTTGGTTAATGAATACTCGCGGCTTAACAGAGCTAATTGTACTGAATATTGGTTTAGAGTTGGGAGTAATTTCCCCCATCCTGTTTACAATGTTGGTGATTATGGCGTTGGTAACCACATTTATTACCTCGCCAATGGTTAAACTTACTTATCCGAAAAAACTGATTCAAGAATTGGATGTAATTAAACCAAAAGCAGAAGCAGAAGCAGAAGCAGAAGCAGAAGCAGAAGCAGAAGCAGAAGCAGAAACTGCTGGTGGAGAAATTGCTTTACGTCCCTACCGCATTTTAGTCCCAGTAGCCAATTCCAGCACTCAAAAAGGTTTAGTACGGTTAGCAGTAGCCATCGCCATTAATTATCGTCAACCAGCCGTTGTCAACCCCCTCAGTCTAATTGAGTTAGAAGAAGACTATGGTTTTGAGAGTACCCCCTTTGAAGCAGACAGATTAATTACCCAGCGACGTCAGCAACTAGAAGAATTGATTCAGCGTCTGCAACCTAAAGATGCACGGGCTTATGTAAAACCCATCATCCGCATATGCAATAACGTCTCCAGAGAAACAATCCAAATCGCCCAATACGAACAAGCAAACTTAATTCTGGTAGGATGGCACCGTTCAGCTTTTAGTAACAACCGTTTGGGTGGTAAAGTCGGTCAAATTCTCAGTAGCGCACCCGTTGATGTGGCAGTATTTATAGACAAGGGAAGAAAACGCTTAGAAACCTTGTTAGTTCCCTATTCCGCAAATATCCACGATGACTTGGCATTGATACTTGCCATCAGATTGTTAGTTAATAACGATACCCGTACCTTGCAAATTTTACAGGTAGTAACAGACAATCAGCTCAAAAATGAATTAAGTTACGAAATTCGTAGCATCATCGCAGAATTACCGACAAAAGTAAGCGATCGCATTCACATTCAAGTTATAGAAGCAGCACAACCAATGCAAGCCGTAGTTACAGCCTCAGAAAATGTTGACCTCACCATTGCTGGTACTAGCCGTGCTTGGGGTATTGAACGCCAAACCCTAGGTAGATATACGGACGAACTCGCTATCCAATGTCGTTCTTCCCTACTAATTACCCGTCGCTACAATCAAGTCACCTCTCACCTTTCTGCTGTACTTACAGATTTTACGGATAGAGAATCAGGTCATATAAATCTCCTTTGAATAGTTATCATCATCTGTAGAAATTGGTAAACAGTAAATGGTAAATGGGAAATGGGAAATGGTAAAAGGTTTAGTATTTACTCAAACATGTCTCCCCCTACTCTCCCCATCTCCCCAATCCCCAATCCCCAATCCCAAACCTATGAAGAATTTGAAAATTAAATTCCTAGCGCTTTACGGTGTGAGTATTTGTTCAGTAGTAATTCTGTTTCAAGTTGTGACTGGCTACGGAGAGAGAAATCTCAAAGCACCACCAGCCATTAAAGGTCACTATCGTTTGGAGTTTACAGAAAAGTTGCCCAATTGCGATACAATGGATACCCTGATTTTAAATATTCAACAATCGGGGATTTACTTACATGGAATTTTATTACCAGAGGAAACAGATACCAAAGTATCTGCAACTAGGAAAACCAAGCCTTCTTTGACAGGTAAGTTAAGTAGCGAGGAATTGAGTTTATCTGGAAAGGTTCCCAAAACCACTCTCTGTGACAATGCTTTGATTGAAACAACAGCTAACAGCAATCTAGAGGATAATTATTTGACAAGTATAACTATGCAAATACCACAAGGAACCCAGGCTAGTTCCACAGGTCAAATAGCCGTAGATGGTGTTGCTAAAGTCATGGAATTTACCGCTTTACCACAAAGCGATCAGGAAAACTCTGAAAATTAAATACCGATTAAAACTCATACAGGACTTAAGTTAAGTGTTACACTGGGAAATTAATTTTTGGTTCGTAGTGAGTATTTTAGTACTCTAAATAACCGTTATAGAATCGTAGCAGAACCTCCCTACGGTAATGACAAATGACAAATGACTAATGACTTATAGCTGATAATATTTAATCTACCAAAATAGGAATAGAAAAATGAACCAGGGAATACTAAGAAAACAATACTATAACTGCAGAAATTATTTATTGGGACTGAGCTTATTTAGCTTAATTATCACCCCATTAGTTGCCATAGAAAAAAATATCAGCATTGCTGCCACACCTATGTCAAGATTGGAAGATTGGCGCTTTTATCCAGAATCTTTACAACTGGAAATTAGGTTATCAGGAGGTACGCAACCCAGTCAATTTTACCTCAGACAACCTGAACGAATTGTTGTAGATTTACCAGATACAAAATTGGGTTTTGTCCCTACTAGACAAGACTATAACGGAGATATCAAAAGTATCCGTGTTTCCCAATTTGATGAGAATACCACTCGTATTGTTTTGGATATAGCACCGGGAACTTTTATAGATCCAAATCAGGTACAACTGCAACCATTTTCTTGGCAAAATCTGACTCGCTGGGTCTTAAGTGCAGGGAATAGTCGTTACATTAGTAATTCTAGAGTTAATAGTTTTCCCTCCAATCCATTTAATAATTATCCCAATCAAGTACAGCCATATTTTCCACCACAGCCAAATATTAACAACGATTTCCCACCCAATTCTTATCCCAATCAAGTACAGCCATCTTTTCCACCACAATTAAATACTATAAATACTAATAACTTTTCCCCCAATAATAATTTAAATCAACAAGTACAGCCATATTTTCCACCACAATTAAATACTAATAACTTTTCCCCCAATAATAATTTAAATCAACAAGTACAGCCATATTTTCCACCACAATTAAATACTAATAACTTTTCCTCCAATCATAATTTAAGTCAACTACAACAAACATATTTCCCACCACAGCCAAATACTAATAACTTTCCATTCAATAATAATTCCAATCAACAAGTACAGCCATATTTTCCCCCACAATTAAATACTAATAATTTACTACCAATTAATAATCAACAACCACCACTTGTGACTGTACCACCCCTGAATTCTAATACTCCTTCTCAACCTTTTAACAATATGCTTCCACCACCAAGTTTTGACAATTTTGGTGGTAATTAAAACGGCATTATTCCTGAAACAAAATCTAATTTTGCAGTACTAAATTGGGGTTAGTATTATTAGCGATTTTTCTATCTTGTTCCAGAACAAAATGAAAGACTTTAAACAGGAAATTAGCGAGTACTCCAACAAAGACCTAGAAATCAGGAAAAATTGGTATTCTAACGTCGCAGAGGCTTACAATCAAGCAAGACCCCGCTATCCTCACCAAATCATTCGTCGTGCTGTAGAGTTAGCCCAACTTCCCCCACAAGCAAGTATTCTGGAAGTAGGATGTGGTCCTGGGACTGCAACAGTAGGATTTGCGGAATTAGGCTTTTCCATGGTTTGTTTGGAACCAAGTCCAGAAGCTTGTCAGCTAGCACAGGAAAATTGCACTCAGTATGCAAATGTAGAAATTCAGAATACCAGTTTTGAAGAGTGGGAGTTAGAGGCTAGTAAATTCCACGCAGTTTTGGCGGCTACTTCTTTTCATTGGATACCACCAGAAGTGGGATATCCGAAAGCTGCGAGTGCTTTAGTTGACAACGGTTGTCTGATTTTATTGTGGAATATGCTCCTTGAACCTCGGTATGAAGTTTACCAAGAGTTACAGCCAGTGTATCAAAAATATGCTCCCTTTCTAGCAAGGTACGAAGGGAGAGAAAAGCAGGAAGATAATCTCAGAGGTCTTGCGGAGATTGTCATGGAATCAGGTCAATTTAGAGACTTGGAATCTGACCATGTAGCCTGTGAAGTTACTTATACCACTGATGAATATTTGACGCTTTTGAATACTTACTCGCAGTGTATAAAACTCGATATACAAAACAGGGATGCTTTATTTGCTGGTTTGAGGGAAAAGATTGAGGAACAGTTTGGAGGAAGTATTGAGCTTTTTTATCTTTCTGCTTGTCAGATTGCGCGGAAAAATTGAGAGCGATCGCTTTACTATAGCGGTTTTCACGCTTTGTGCAATACAGACGCTCACCTCACCCCCTTCCCCTCTCCTTATTAAGGAGAGGGGTGGCTTTAGCCGGGGTGAGGTGTATTATATTGACTTGAAAATCGCTAGAATTAGATTTTTTTTGAGCGTTAGCATCTGCTAATTTCTGACAGGTACGTGTGATTAATTCTCTCGCACTTGACCCAGCAAGTTCAGCTTTCATCCCAATCAGTTGTAGCAAACTTAATCCTAAAGAGAGATTTTCAGCTTGATTCACTTCATCTAAGTATATATACAGTTTATTTATTTTTTCTTCACTTAATAAATACAAAAAATTTACAAAACATCCGTATTTTATACTATATCATATTCGTATAGCTTTATAAATCACATTTTCTCTCAGTAACTTAACTTAGATTTAACCGTATTTAATTGACTTTCAGTCATTGTATTTAAAATATAGGGTTATCAATTATGCTTCAATCAGAAAATAAATCATTCAAAGTAATACCATTTTTCTTATCTTATACATTTTTAATTTCTTATATATTATCGATTGTAACCATCATAATCTTTGGATATTTATTCCAGAAGAATAGAGAAATAAAGGAATACAAACAAGTCACTTTCTGGTATGAAAATCTGAATACAAAAACACAACACAAAAAAATATTTTCTGACTTTGTAGAAAAAGCACAAAATAAATTAACACAAGACTATAACTCATATTTTAAGAATCCTGGACTCAGAAAACTTCCTCCTAACATCACAGCCAAAATAATTATTGACCAGAATTTACCAGAAGAAGGCAATCCTGTTCCATGGAAAATAGAAAAGACAGGAGAGTCTGTTAACGCTTACTATGGTTATTCTGGTGTAATTGACTTCGATAATAATCAGATTAATCGGGAGCAAGAAAAAAAAAGAAATGAAGCAAAGAATCAAATAGTTGAGGATAAAATTTTTCAAAACTTTGCTTATATAATGCAAAGTCAAATAAAAGATGATTTGGTGAAAAAAACAAAATCAAATGACAATGATATACAAAACTTACATATTTTTAGTAAAGTTTGGATAAAGTATTTAACAGGTAATGAGAAATACTCGGATATCATTCCTACTTTAAGAATAAATAATGTCTATGTTTTGAATGTAGACACAGGCTTTTTCATATCTTATCCATTTACTGATGAAGGTTATAGACCGGTAAGTTTTAGAACCAGACCTTGGTTTAAGGCTACTGAAAATAATTATGCTTCCAGCTTTAGGAAAGAAGATGAATATAATAATGATTCAGGACTTACTGGTATTTATATAGATATAAACGATGAAAAAAAACCTAACGCAATTAGAACTTTATGGTACAAGTTTCAAGATAATATAAGCAAGAAAAAATATATTTTATGCTTTGATTTATTCCTTGACAAAAGCAGTCAGATTTCCAAGGCAGATAACTGGCTATATTTACCAGAATCAACTATAAAATCAGGCATTTGGGTATATTTATTACTTATCAGCTTGATTGTAGCTTTATGCTTATCTTTAATATATGAATTTAAATTAAAAGATATTATTATCAGAATATCTAAACATCATGCTAATGATTTAGTAAAAATCAAGCTGCAACTAGAAAGAAAACATTATGCTAGTAAAGATGAGGGAGAAATAAGATTCACTATTCAAGGAGAAACTAAAGATATAAATCAAAGCGAACAATCGAGAGAAGCTAGATGGTCTTTTAACATACAAAACATACAGGTTGGCTTTAGTAATAATCAAAGTCATACCAAACAACAAGAAGCTACTTCGAGATATGAATTTACTAATGAGTACAACCTGAATATGAGTCAAAATAAACCTCAATATAGGTGTATTGAAACTTGGAAAGTTGTATCAGAATCTCAATCATATAAGACTCAAAAAATAGGTTTTTTCGTAGCAAAATGGGATATCAATAATAGTGCAGACATTGAAGAAGGACTAGATATAAAATCTATATATTGGGAGAGAGAATACGAAGAATATTTAGGTATTTTTAAAGAACAACTACGGGAACATCTACTTATCAGTGATGAGAAAGAATTAGTAGCTGTTTTAGACCGTAATTATAGTAGAAAGCAAAATATACCCTCATTTATTACAGGAATAGATAGCCTCAAACAAATAATAAATAGCAGTTCATATCTCAAGCAAGGGAAGATTATTTTTTCGGAAGTTGAGACTCTGACTGATTTATACAAACAGGGTATGGTGAATGCAATTTGTAGCTTACATTTCCTCAGAAAATTATTGGACAATAAAAAATTAAAAGATTTTTTTCAAACTCAAGTGCATGAAAGATATTTGATTGAATACCAACCAGGTGAATTCTGGAACTTTTACAATTCACTGGATGATGAAACTAAATCAGAGCTGAGAAATCAATCCCCATTTAAAATTATGGTTTATCAAGACAATATTGATAATATAGTTAGCGCTCAGGATGACTTTTGTATCATTTCAATCAACAACACTCCTAAGTTAGTAGCTTATAGTTTTACAGATGGTAGATTTTCAAATGCTGGTTGGGTAGGTTGGATCAGTTGGCGAGAAGTAGATATAAAATTCTATGATGAGTTATATAGATGTCAAAAAGATAAAAACCATAGAATTGAAAATATTACAACATATTTAGGTAATATCCCAAATATTTAAATTTGTTTCCCTCTACATTGCTTTGCATAGACTCAGCGTCTTTGAAGCATTTTCAAAATATAATCTCGATTCTCAGGAATTTAATATGGTTTCTGTTGTGAATTTGCCATGCCAGTAAAACAGGTAGACTAGGATTAATGCTAGTTTAAAAACATAATATCTTCAAAAATTATTACACCATGTCATCCAGTGCGATCGCTACAGTAATAAAAATGATGGAGTCTTTGCCTGTTGATGTACAAGAGCAAGTTGCAGAACATCTGCGAGAGTATATCAACGACTTACAAGACGAAATCCAGTGGAATCAATCGTTTGAGAAAACTCAAACCCAACTTGTTGCAGCAGCCAGACGTGCCAAGCAAGAAATTGCTGAAGGAAAAGCTACTGCAATGGACTACGATCAACTATGTGTAGGAGCGATCGCCAATTCCATCACACGCTAAAATCTTCAGCAAAACCCCTAAATGAAACCAAGCTGCAATGATTCAAACAACCGAACACTGTCACATTGTTAGAAACGATGAAATTTTAAGTGGTGAACCTATCATCAAAGGAACACGCACCCCCGTTCGAGGAATTGTCGAAATGTGGCGACTTGGGGTTCCACCAGAGGAAATTCCCCATCGTTTACCACACATTATTCTCGCTCAAGTGTTTGATGCTTTAAGCTACTACTTGGATCATCAAATAGAAATTAATGAGTATATTGAACGTAACCGTATTCCTGATGAGTTCATGGATCCACGGGTTCGGAAAGCATGAGTTATATTTTTATTCATCTCTACTTGGATGAAGATGTAGATGTACTTGTAGCAACTTTGTTACGTTAGGAGTGGTTTTGAAACCACTGAAGTAGGTTAAAAGTGATAACTTGCAGCAATTTCATTGAGCAACACTAACCCACCTTGAAATTTATTTCAAGGAACCTATAGTCAAAGTACGTTAAAACGCACTAAAACCCTTACCTAGTCTGATTTATCAGACTTTGTTTATTAGCCTGGGAATTTATTCCTAGGTGGGAAATGTGATTAATCCCAAGAACCCCAAATAGCAGTAGGGGCGATCGCACAAATCGCCCCCTGATGAGATAATGATTATGTTGTAATAGCACCAACCCTTGCGGAATTATATTTACTCTTCGATGTTCACTAAAGTTGCAACCTTGGTATCTGCCAATTTGGGAGCATTAAATACCTGGGAGTAGAGATTAGATGACTGTTGACGGGCAATTACTGGAAGTGCTTCCCGCGCATGTGCAGCAACTTCTACTGTCTTTACATCATAGCTTTGAGTTGCCAGTTTGGGATACAAACCGATACCGATGATGGGAAGTAATAAGCAAGCGGTGATAAATAACTCTCTGGGTTTAACGTCAGCGACAAATTCATCCAGATGTAACTCTGCGCTTTGCTTACCGTAGAATACTTCCCGCAGCATGGAGAGGAGATAAATCGGAGTCAGAATCACACCCACTGCACTTAACAGTACCACTACAACTTTAAAGCTGGAACTGTACACATCGCTGGTTGCAATTCCCAGGAATACCATCAACTCACCTACAAAACCGCTCATTCCAGGTAATGCGAGGGAAGCCATAGCACCAGCAGTAAACAAAGCAAAGGTTTTAGGCATTACCTTGGCAATACCACCCATTTTGTCCATCATCAAGGTGTGAGTACGTTCGTAGGTGACACCAGAGAGGAAGAACAAAGCCGCAGCAATTAAACCGTGGGATACCATTTGCAATACTGCACCGCTGATACCCAATTCTGTATAGGAAGCGATACCGATTAGCACAAACCCCATGTGAGCGATGGAAGAGTAAGCCAAACGACGCTTGAGGTTAGTTTGGGCAAAAGCGCAACAAGCACCGTAGATAATATTTACTACACCTAAAATTACGAGTACAGGAGCAAAAACAACGTGAGCATCAGGTAACATTTCCATGTTGAAGCGGATTAGAGCATAACCACCCATCTTCAACAATACACCAGCCAAAATCATCGAACCGGGTGCAGAAGCTTCACCATGAGCATCAGGTAACCAGGTGTGGAGAGGGAAAATAGGCAGTTTTACACCAAAGGCAATTAACAAGCCTGCATAGACTAATAATTCTAAAGCATGGGGGTATTGCTTCATTCCCAGAGCCATCATATCAAAGGTGACGGTGTCTCCAGAGAATGCCATTGCAAAACCAGCTACGAGAATAAATATAGAAGCAGCAGCAGTATAGAGAATAAATTTAGTAGCAGCGTAGCGTCGTTTTGGTCCTCCCCAGATGGAAATTAGTAGGTAAACCGGTACTAACTCAATTTCCCACATCAGGAAGAATAACAGCAAATCTTGAGCGACAAACACACCCAATTGGGCACTATACATCGCTAACATTAACCCATAAAATAATCGCGGCTTGTTGGTGACCCTCCAAGCCGCGAAGATTGCTACAGTATTGATTAAGCCTGTTAGCAGTACCAAAGGCATAGATAAACCGTCAACTGCTACAGACCAATTTAAACCAATCTGGGGAACCCAAGCATATTTTTCGATGAGTTGAAAGCTTGAGCTTTGGAAATCGTAACTACTCCAGAAGGCATAAATCATCAGGGCAAAGTCTGCTAGCGCTACCCCTAACCCGTACCAACGGACTGTTTTACCTTCTTTATCAGGTATCAAAGGGATGGCTAATGCTGCCACCAGGGGCAAGGCTATTATGGCTGTTAGCCATGGTAATTGGAGAGCGTTCATTACTGAAAATCGTTTTACTTTTTTGTCTTTAATTACATTATATTAAGCAATAAATAGTTTTGTAAACGTAATTTATCCCTATAAAGGCTGATAACTGGGATAAATAGTAACAATTACTTATTGCTTTCAGTTTAATTACATTCTATTTGTTAACTTTTGTAAAGTCAACTAAAACTCTGATTCCCTACTTGCTTAACATTTTGTAAATTAAACCCCCGACTTCTCAAAGGATGCTGCTGGCGAATTGGGTGCGAGACCTCACTCTACTCAAAGCCGCGCATAGCGCGTCTACATTTACCCACAAATTGGTTGGTAGAGACGTAAAATTTTACGTCTCTACATCTGGTGGGATGGCGAAAAATCATTATGTGAGGGGCGATACCCTTTATTCGCCATTGGTATCCTCAAAGAAGTCGGGGTTCTTGACTTAGACCAATTCACGAAAATCCTGATACATAATTATGTAGGGGCGCAATGCTTGCGCCCAATTTTTCTCTTAAACAACGCGATTAACAACCGTCCACACATCCCCGTCATAGAGAACATAGGGAACAGAAATAGACTTGATGCCAGTAATAAAAGGCTTATAATACACCTGCCAGTAAAGAACGCTCAATTCATCTGCACAAGCCTTGAGTGCCTTGACTTCCTGGGCTAATTCTGGGGAAAGTTGATTAATGCGTTCCGCGTGTATCTGAGCTTGTTTTCTTCCAGCTTCTATCTGTTCTAGGACTGGCTGTCTCCGTCTTTCGATAGCCAAAGCCTTTGACTGAACTTGTTTTTGTCTCAGTTGAGTTTCCAAAGCTGCGATTGCATCATCTATACCCTTGACTTCTGCGGATAATTGTACATTTTCCCTAGCATAGCGACGGTAAGCTTCAGCTATTGCTTCGGGTGACTCATCCGCTAGTTGTATGGTATTAGTAGTTAAAGATGCTCTTTCCTGTCGCAAAGCATCAATTTGAGCCTGTATTGTCCTCATTTCCCCTTGAATTTCGTTCATTGTCCTTTGTCATTAGTCATTTGTCATTTGTCATTTACTAACGACAGTTTTTGCACCTTGAGTATCAATGGCAAGCGATCGCACAGAAGCAGTAATTCCCTGTTCTTGCCAAGCTGTTGCCATTGCTGTCACCACATCAGGAGCATGTCTTGTATCCGTTAAAGCCAACAGCGTTGGACCTGCACCACTAATTACCATCCCATAAGCACCTGCTGCTAAAGCTGCCGAGTCTACAGCATCATATCCTTTAATCAGCGATTTCCTATAAGGCTGATGTAATCTATCTTGCAAAGCAGTCCCTAACCAATCACCCTTACCAGTCTCCAAACCCCGCAATAACAACCCCAAATGCGCCATATTAAAAATCGTATCCTTGCGACTGACTTGTGTTGGTAAAACTTGCCGTGCTTCTTGAGTCGAAAGTTCAAAATCAGGAATTGCCACCACAGGCACAACTTCCTCATTCCAGGGAATCTCGCAAATCTCCCACTCATTATCTCTCCCCGTCGCTGCCAAACGACAACCCCCCAACAAAGCCGGAACCACATTATCTGGATGTCCTTCCATAGCTATAGCCAAGTCCATCACCTGAGACTGACTCAAAGGTTTACCTGCCAAAATATTCGCACCCACTAAACCACCCACAATTGCCGTTGCGGAACTACCCAAACCCCTGGCTAAAGGTACACCCAACTGAATCTCAATATTTACAGGTGGTGGAGTCTGTTCTATATGTTGATATAACTTCACAAACCCCTGATAAAGCAGATTACTTTCATCGGTGCTTACCCGTTCCGCTTCCGCACCTGTAACCTTAATCATGAATTCCCCTTCCTCAGCACGAGTAAACTTAAACTCGTTGTACAGGGTTAAAGCTGCACCAATACAATCAAAACCTGGTCCCAAATTAGCCGTGGTAGCAGGAACAGCGACATTTACGCAAGAAACAACAGACATTGACACACAATTTTCTAATCAATCAACCAGCATCTCACGCTAAGGTACATTAGAGCAAAGCTGTTTTCGCAAAGTAGAATTTTGTGCAAAAATCAAATAGAAAATGTATAATAAACCTTAGCGCCATTTACACTTCAACCATTCAAGCGCAAAATTTTTTATTAAGTTTTGTAAAAAAAAATTTCTTTTTTCGGGGGTTCCTGATACTCTAAAAATAGTTTGAATAGCCTTTAATATAATGGAGTGGTGCTCGCAATAAAAATTTTAGCACCACTCCATTATATTAAATACATAATTAACTAATTTTATTATCCCACAACTGCCAATCAATTCAAACCCCCCCCCAGCCAATAATTTACAAAAATTCAAAATGCTTATCCTCTGAAAAACCGGGTTGCATAAATAATTAATTATTTGCCAATCTAAATTATCTCTTAACACACATCTTGCACCTGGACTAAAAAGCAACGCGCTGCCGAGTTTTTTTTGGTCTTGCCCTTGAATGGTGCAAGATATGAGTTAACGAGAATTTGGCAAGTTTATTTAATAAAAAGTTACTTATTTCATAAAACGTAAGTAATTATACGTATATTAGAAAACTAAAAGCCCAGCTTCAAGAAGAAACTGGGCTTTTAGAGAGAAAAAAGCGGGCTAACCGCTAGTGACCTGGTTAACCCGTGCAGTTTTGGGAACGCGCAACGCCAAATTTATTATTGCAATACCAACTTCACGTTGGCATTCTGTAAACCGCGCTGCTTGACTTCAGTCAGAGTCTTGTTAACAGCATACTTCTGGTTGATGGAGTTGATCAGCTCGGTTTGATTGTGCTTTTTAGCAACGCCCCATAGGTCTGCGATCAGGTCAAATGAACCATCGCTATTGCGAGACCAACCAAGGTCATATTCGCCTTCGAGAACTGCAACGATGTCAGCACGAACGCGCTGACCGTTGTAACCGCGTACATCTGCTTCGGTCTTCACGGAGATACCTAAATCGCGCAAGGAGTTCTTGAGGATTTCAGCATCAGTGATTTTGGTACGCAGGGTGCTAAAATGAGACATTTGGGTTTCCTCCAAAGAGAAGATTGAGAAAAGGACAACGTTTTTGAGGCGACGCCGCGCATAAATAGACGCGGCTTTTTTTAAACTGCTAGCGCTAATCGCTAGCCTTTCACCCCGTGGTAGCAGGGGAAAGCTTTTAAAACTCCATGCGCTGATATTCAGCGACGGAGGCTGCAGCAGGTCTGGCTCGCTGTCTAGCCCAGTCTCTGAGGGCTGTTACCTGTTCTTGCATCGTTCGAGACAGCGGCAGTGTTGCCTTTAGTGCAGCAATAATATCTAATTGGGTGAACTCCCGATCTTGGGCAAAAGCTTCGTACATTGCCGCAACAATCGCTTGTTCAATCTCTGCCCCCGAAAAGCCATCGGACATCTTAGATAATTGTCCCAAGTCAAACCGTGAAATATCACCACGACGTTTACTCAGATGGATGGTGAAGATATCCTGACGTTCTTCTGGCGTGGGCAGATCCACAAAGAAAATCTCATCAAAACGACCTTTCCGTAAAAATTCACCTGGTAGGCGTTCAACTCGGTTGGCTGTTGCCATTACAAACACCGGGGATTTTTTCTCTTGCATCCAGGTGAGGAAAGAGCCGAATATCCTACTGGAAGTACCCCCATCGGAATCACCAGATCCCGCACTACCAGCAAAGGACTTATCTAATTCATCGATAAATAATATGGCTGGGGAAATTGATTCTGCGGTCTTGAGAGCGTTACGCAGATTTGCTTCACTTCGTCCTACCATGGAGCCATCATAGACTCGCCCCATATCCAACCGCAACAGTGGCAGACCCCATAGTCGGGAAGTTGTCTTGGCAATCAAAGACTTACCACATCCAGGAACACCTAAAATCAGCATTCCCTTGGGTTGGGGTAAACCATACTCCCGTGCCCTTTCTGTAAAGGCGTTGGAGCGCTGTTTTAGCCACTTTTTCAGTTCTTCTAAGCCACCTACAGCATCAATGGTTTCATCCTCTTCTATGTATTCTAAGATGCCATTGCGCCGAATTAGCTGCTTTTTCTCAGATAGAACTATATCTACTTCATCTTCCGTTAGACGCCCAGTAGTTACCTGTGCCTTGCGGTAGACTTTCTCTGCTTCATCTTTAGTTAAACCTAAAGCTGCTCGCAGAAGCTTTTCTCGCGCCTCTGTGGTTAACCTGCGTCCGCGATTGCGATCTAGGTGGTTGGTTAAAACCTTATTTAACTCACCCATATCTGGTAGGGAAAAGTCAAGAACAACTACTTCCTTCTCCAGTTCAATGGGAACTTGTTGCATGGGCGACATCAAGATAATATTTTTCTGCGTACCTTTAAAACTGGCGATCGCATCTCGTAAAGACCTTGTTGTCGCCGGTGCATCAATAAATGGATGTAAATCTTTAAGAATAAATATACCTGGTTCCCGCTGCCGGATGATCCACTCAATCGCTGCCTCTGGGGACACCGTATTGTGTTGGGTAACATTCCGGGGCTGACCGTACTCAACTATACCGTGAGTAACTGTCCAGACAAACACTCGCCTTTGGGGCTTAGATGCTTGGGCAATAGTAAATATAGATTGCTCAGCCCGCTCTTCCTCGGAGGTCACAAGGTAGATTAAAGGGTATTGAGCTTGAATTAGAATGTTGAGCTCTTCTTTCATACATCGACCTACTTGAGACCAAAAGACGGTACAGACACGGCTTGAAAATTTTAAGTGACAGAATTATGAATTAATTAGAGCATTCATAATTCTTATATTTAGTAACAAGGGACTAACTCTTCCTCTGGTTGAGGACTAGGTTGATCCTCTTCAATTTCTTTAATGACTAGATGTTCTTCACCAATTACTCCCGGTTGATTTCCGAGGGGAACCAATTCCCGATCGCGCATCATCAGTGAACTTTCACAATTGGGACAGGAGTAAACCGTATGGGTTCTGCCATAGGAGGCTGATTCTACTTCTTCCACCAACTCCGAGTTAGTCAAATAGAAAACTAAAGCTCGTTCTGCTATTTCTGACATTGGTTCGGAATCGATTGCTGAACGTATCTTCAACCTTCGGTGCAGTTCTGGTGATAAATACAAAGTGACCTTTTGCTTAGTTTGCATACTTTTCATTGGTCGTACCCGGGTATGTATCTTACGTTATCTGTTCTCCCTTTTGTTGTCAAGACAGTAAAGCATTTTGACGGTATTATTGTTACATTTCTTCACAAAGTTTGGGAATAGGGAACGGGGAATAGGGAATAGGGAATAGGGAACGGGGAATAGGGAATAGTCTTGACAATTAGCAATTAGCAATTACCCTTGACCGTGACTAGAGTTGATTACTAGTTATCTAGTTAGGGACTGGTAATGGTTCATGGGCGATAAATTCTTCCCAATTACCAATTACCAATTACCAATTACCAATTACCAAATAATGAGGTGTATCATGTCCATTGCTGCGGTGAAGAGTTCCGGTTGGGGGCAAAGAATTTATGCATTCGTCCTAGCATTGATCTTATCGGCTTGTAGTGGATCTACCTTCAACGCCACTAAGCAAGTATGGAAAACTTACAGGAATCCTCGTTATAACTTTGAGTTTCCCTATCCCAGTAAATGGACTCCTGTACGCCCAGACAATAACGATGGTATAGCTTTTATCTCACCCCGCAACCAGGCTGTAGAGATTCAAAGTTGGGCTGGGAATCAGCTACCGGAGTCGATAATTGGCACAGATACCAAAAAAACCATAGATCCCAATTTTCGTACCGCCCAAGGGATATCTGGAGTTCTGACTGTGGAAGTGGGAAAACAAGAGAGTGCCATGGGTTTAAGAATAACCCAAAAAAGAATTAAATACTATTGGTACGGAAAAGCACCAAGTAAAGAATTTGGCAATTATTACAGTGTTTTTTACTATATTGCCCAGCAATATCGAGTCCCAGAGGAGAAGTAAAAAGGAAAAAAAGTAACTTTCCTTGACCAATTTTCTAACAACTCAATTGGATTCAGGTTCCCCATCGTAAAAGACAGGTAAAGTTTGGTAGGAGTGCAAGCTTCAACACAAACATAAAACTGCTCAAACCCTCTTGCGCTCAAACCCTCTTCCTTCTTCCTTCGCTTTGACCATTACTCCTTGTTGTGGGTTAACAGATGGGTTGAATGTAACTAAGTTAACAGTAGAAAACAATTCCACAAAATGAAATCACAAAGATAAAAATAGTTAAATAGCAGCAATATAAAGCAAATATGGGCAATTTAGCAGTAAAATAATTAAAAAAATGACTATATATAAATAAAAGCTGATTATCTAGCGTTAATGGTAGAATGCTTGAATTTACTTATTTTGCACTTGCCTAGATTTTTTTAGACTTCTTATCTTTAATGGTTGAGAGGGGACATAAACCTGATAGATTTAGCTATCAGCGAGTAAAAACTGGTGAAAATGAAAGTCCTGGTAATTGGTGGCGATGGTTATTGCGGTTGGGCAACCGCGCTTTATCTTTCCAATCGAGGTTATGAAGTTGGAATTGTTGATAGTTTGGTGCGGCGATACTGGGATAACGAACTGGGGGTAGACACTCTCACCCCAATCGCACCAATTCAGCAACGCTTACAACGCTGGAAAGATTTGACTCATAAATCCATCGACTTGTTCGTTGGAGATATTACCAATTATGAATTTCTGCACAAAGCATTGCATAAATTTGAGCCAAACGCGATCGTCCATTTCGGCGAACAGCGTTCAGCACCATTTTCGATGATTGACCGCGAACATGCTGTGCTGACGCAGGTTAACAACGTAGTTGGCACCTTGAATTTGCTGTATGCAATGAAAGAAGACTTCCCCGATTGTCACTTAGTGAAATTGGGGACTATGGGTGAATATGGCACACCCAACATCGACATTGAGGAGGGTTATATCACCATTGAACACAATGGGCGTAAAGATACTCTACCTTATCCCAAACAGCCCGGTTCCATGTATCACTTGAGCAAAGTGCATGATAGCCACAATATCCACTTTGCTTGTCGGATTTGGGGCTTACGTGCCACAGACTTAAATCAAGGGGTAGTTTACGGCGTCCTCACCGAAGAAACCGGGATGGACGAGTTGTTAATTAACCGTCTTGATTATGATGGTGTATTTGGCACAGCCCTGAACCGTTTTTGCATTCAAGCGGCTGCTGGACACCCGCTAACTGTTTACGGTAAAGGTGGACAAACTCGGGGCTTCTTGGACATTCGGGATACCGTGCGCTGTATTGAAATTGCGATCGCCAACCCAGCCAATCCTGGGGAATTCCGCGTCTTTAACCAATTTACGGAACAATTCAGTGTTGGGGACTTGGCTATGATGGTGAAAAAAGCTGGAACAGCCATGGGGTTAAATGTAGAAATTAGCAACCTGGATAATCCTAGAGTGGAACTAGAGGAACACTATTTCAATGCCAAAAACACTAAACTCCTAGATTTAGGTTTACAACCCCATTATTTGTCTGATTCTCTCCTTGATTCTTTGTTGAACTTTGCCGTCAAATATCAGAATCGAGTTGACAAAAACCAAATTCTGCCTAAAGTCTCTTGGCATCGTTGAAGCGCAAAGCATAAAACCATGCGATCACTGATTCTGTTGGTATTTATTATTCTACCTGGCTTGGCATTTACTGGTATTAGCACTTACTACTTGTTTCCCGAATGGGCAGCATTAGACGCTGCTTACCAAAATTATCAGCGAGTGGCTAAGTCTCCATCTGTAAATGTGTCTGAGTTGCTTGTTGCCCAAGCCGCAGAAAATAGACACAGAATCAATTGCTTTGCTGAAGGAGTTGGGGTTTTGTTGGGTGTAGCCATTGTAGCCATTGGTGTTCATGGAATTTGCACCCTACCCAACAGCAAATCTTAACTCCCATAACCCTGGAAGTGGTAAAACGTCAACTACCCACACTTCCCTTTGGGTAAGTGTGGGCTTTTGCAAAATCCCGCTTGTAATTAGGTTCACGGTATGCAACGTAAGAGTTGTTGAAATAATTTAATACTGCGCCTGTACTGAATAAGATTGTATGAGAATTGCCCTATTTACCGAAACCTTTCTGCCCAAGGTTGATGGCATTGTCACGCGTTTACGGCACACCGTCGAACATTTACAACGCCATGGTAACCAAGTCCTAGTTATCTGCCCTGATGGTGGGATGACGGAATACAAGGGAGCCAAGATTTATGGTGTTTCTGGCTTTCCTTTGCCATTGTATCCGGAGTTAAAAATGTCTCTTCCCCGTCCGGCAATTGGTTATGCCCTGGACGAATTTCAGCCAGATATAATTCATGTGGTCAATCCAGCAGTATTGGGATTAGCAGGAATATTTCACGGCAAAATCAAAGATATTCCTTTGGTAGCTTCCTATCATACCCATTTGCCCCAGTATCTCCAGCATTATGGCTTGGGAATGTTGGAGGGTTTCTTGTGGGAATTACTGAAAGCAGCGCACAATCAAGCTGCTTTAAATTTGTGTACCTCCACAGCGATGATGGCAGAACTTAGTAGCCATGGTATTGAACGGGTGGATTTATGGCAACGGGGAGTGGATACAGAAACATTTCACCCGGAACAGGTAAGCCACGAAATGCGCTGCCATTTGTCCCAAAATCATCCAGAAAGCCCCTTGTTATTGTATGTAGGTCGTTTATCGGCAGAAAAGGAAATTGAGCGGATTAAGCCCATTTTAGAGGCAATTCCTGATGCCCGTTTGGCGTTGGTGGGAGATGGACCAGCACGTCAAGCATTGGAGGAGCATTTTGCTGGTACTAACACCCATTTTGTGGGTTATTTAGTGGGACAAGAGTTAGCTGCGGCTTTTGCTAGTGCTGATGCTTTTATTTTCCCGTCTCGCACAGAAACCCTAGGGTTAGTATTGTTAGAAGCTATGGCAGCTGGTTGTCCTGTGGTGGCAGCCCGTTCTGGAGGTATAACTGATATAGTCACAGACGGAGTTAATGGATATCTATTTGCTCCCCAAGAAGAAGACAGTGGGGCGATCGCTGCTACTGTGCGTCTGTTGTCAAATCAACAAGAACGAGAGATAATTCGTCAAAATGCTCGTAAAGAAGCAGAACGTTGGGGATGGGCATCTGCTACACGTCAGTTACAAAATTATTACGAACAGGTAATCTATTCTGAATTGCCAAAAGTAGCATAATATCATTTCAGTTCTAACAGTTATCATATCTGTGATTGTTGGTAATGGGTAATGGGTAATGGGTAATGGGAGGTGAAAACCAATTATCAATTACCAATTACCAATTACTAATTAAAAATTAAAAATTAAAAATCATCAATTACCAATGAGCAATTAAAAATCATCAATTATCTATCAATTATCAATTACCAATTACTAATTACTAATTAAAAAATTCCCATGACACTTCCAAACCCCGGTAGCGTCCTGGCTACATTAACCCAACTAACTCAAGTTAATCGCAATCACGCCCTACTTGGTCGCGTGAGGGAACTTTCTGTTAATGAATTTGTTTGTTTATTAGATTTTATTACTGCCGAGTTTCAGCAATTTTTAAGGGCAATTGAATTAATCAATAATGAAACCCTAGAAACGATGCTGGAGCAGGTGCTAGAAGCTATTACCCTGAAAATTGGGCAGATTCTCCAAGCAGAATATACTACCATTTTTTTAGTTGACCACGATAAAGGTCAATTATGGTCAAAAATACCACAACAAAATAGCAATAAGACCCTAGAAATTCGTACTCCCATTCATATTGGCATTCCTGGTCATGTTGCCATCACAGGGGAATATCTTAACATTTCCGAAGCAGCCAATCACCCCTTGTTTAGCCCAGAATTAGAAAAACAAATGGGCTATGAAATCCGCAATATTTTATGTATGCCCATTTTTAGCAGTAAAAACCAAACTGTGGCGGTGGTACAATTAGCAAATAAAGCTGGAAATATTGCTTTTGATGGCGAGGATAAAGAGCGATTTAAAGATTTTGCTGCTGCTATTGGTATTATCCTAGAAACTTGTCAATCTTTTTATGTAGTAGCACGCAATCAACGGGGAGCAACGGCACTATTGCGAGCAACTCAAACTTTAGGACAAAGTTTGGATTTAGAAGCTACCTTGCAGATAGTTATGGAACAAGCGCGGATTCTCATGCAAGCAGACCGCAGTACCCTATTTTTATATCGTAAAGAAATGGGGGAACTATGGACAAAGGTCGCTGCAGCAGATGGGGAAACTATGATGGAAATTCGCATTCCTGCTAATCGGGGAATTGTGGGTTATGTGGCTTCCACTGGTAAAGCTTTGAATATCCCTGAGGCTTATAAAGACCCCCGTTTTGACCCCAATACAGATAGGAAGACTGGATATGAAACTCGCAATATTCTATGTTTACCAGTGTTTAATTCCGCCAATGAATTGATTGGTGTCACTCAGTTAATTAATAAGAAACAAGGTAGTTTTACCTCCTCTGATGAGGAATTTATGCGGGCTTTTAATATCCAAGCAGGAATTGCCTTGGAAAATGCTCGTCTGTTTGAAAGTGTACTTTTAGAAAAACAATATCAAAAAGATATTCTCCAAAGCCTTTCTGATGCAGTAATTTCTACAGATATGCAAGGTAGAATTGTTACTATTAATGATGCGGCAATGGAGTTGCTTGGTTGCCCTTTGAAGGAAGCTAGCAGTAAAAATAGCAGGTTTGTATGGGAACAAAATTTAATTGGACGCTTGTTGTGGGAAGTAGTGCCCATTGAAAACTTGCAAATGCGGTTGGAAGATAGTTTAAAAACGGGAGCAAAACACTATGTCCCTGAGCAAAATTTAATGGTAGGATTGCACTTCAACAAGAGTGGGGACGGTGATGTTTGTATTTTGGCAGTTTGCGATCGCCAAAACCCAGATATTTATATTCCCTGGAATCAAGCCCTGACTCCCCAATCCGAGTTACTCAATGTCAATGCAGTCAAAAAACTAGAACGGAGTATCAATCTTACCGTTAATCCCCTAACTAACCCAGAAGGAGGAGTTCGGGGTGGATTGGTGGTGTTATCAGACATTAGCCAAGAAAAACGGATGAAAACTACTATGTACCGCTACCTAAGCCCCCGGGTTGCAGAACAAGTGATGGCTTTAGGGGATGATGCCTTAATGGTAGGGAACCGTCAAGAAGTAACGGTGCTATTCTCCGATATCCGGGGTTATACAACCCTAACGGAAAATCTCGGTGCTGCGGAAGTGGTTTCCCTACTCAATCAATATTTTGAAACCATGGTAGAAGCGGTATTTAACCATGAAGGCACCTTAGATAAATTTATTGGTGATGCCTTAATGGCGGTGTTTGGTGCCCCCCTAACCCTAGAGGAAAATCATGGTTGGAACGCGGTACAAGCAGCACTGGAAATGCGAGAAAGACTTAAAGAATTTAATCAACGGCGCATAATCCAGTCACAACCACAAATCAAAATTGGCATTGGTATTAGTTCTGGGGAAGTGGTAGCGGGTAATATCGGTTCTCGTAAACGTATGGACTACACCGTAATTGGTGATGGAGTCAATTTGAGTTCTCGCCTAGAGAGTATAACAAAACAATACGACTGCGATATTATTTTAAGTGAATTTACCCATCAGTTATGCCGCGATCGCGTCAGGGTGCGTCAGTTGGATAAAATTCGCGTCAAAGGAAAAAATGAAGCGGTGAATATCTACGAGTTAATTGGCGATCGCAGTACTCCTCTTGATTCCGCTACCGAAGATTTTCTGTTTCATTACCAAACCGGACGCGCTGCATACTTATCTCGCAACTTTGAGCAAGCAATCATCTTCTGGGAAGCAGCACAACAAATCAAACCAACAGATCGGACGGTAAAGATTCATCTGGAACGCGCTCGCAATTACCAGCAAAATCCCCCACCAGAGACTTGGGATGGTGTTTGGACTATGAATATTAAGTGAACTAAGTAGGTAGGTACAAATAAAGTGAACTAGTTAGGGTCGTCATTTGTCATTTGTCATTTGTCATTTGTCATTTGTCATTGGTAAAGGTTTCAGGGTTATTTACGTTTCGTAATATAGTTGTGTTTATTTCCGCCTACTTACTTATTGTGCATTTTAAATACACAACGGGGGTAAAGGGAAAAATGGTAAAGCTATCATTAGGGTTGGGGTAACTTTGCGGCTAAAAATGAATCATTTGCCCCATTCTTTTTTCTTGCTTTTTGCTTAGTATTATATTCTATATATATTAGATAAATATTTGTTATCCTACTATTTTTTTAAGTAAAGCGATCCACATATCTGGAGGTTCCAAATAGTAATCAATTTCCTCAACTTGATATCGTTCTAATTGAGAATTCCTGTATAAAAGTATGTAATCACCACATTTAATACCTCTATCTTGCCCTGTCATGTAACCTTGTGTTTCATTATTGGTAGGCTCAAATACATAGTCACGTCCCACAATGTAGTGAGTGTAATCATAGGTTTTGTGATTTTGTCGTTTGAATATACTCAATACGACATTAATCAATGATAAAAACATGAAACTAATGTTGATACTCGATCTGGTGGAAGACATAATTTAGTACGGATAAGTAATGAAAGCAACTAAGGCTATAAATACTCACAAACTAGTACTCCTAGCCTACTCTACGGCATGGGCAGAATTGAAAATTGACCTAAGAATATAGGTACTTTTTTTCACCTGTTGTACTAGGTATGATGAGAATCAGTGATATTTAAACACTGAATCTTGTTGGTAATTTTTAGTCTCAATTTACCCCCCTGAGAACTCTCTCTAGTTACTATCTACAACTTACATAGCTAGGATAACTTGTTTTATTTGTTACCGTCTACAAAATAACTATGTGTAGTAGAGCCTTCCCGGATGATTAATAGTTCCAATTATTTGGTGTTGAAAACTTACCCTTACAAAGCCCTTGTATAAGTAGCCTTGCTTATCCAAGAACAAGGATTGTTCCTGAAATTATATTTTTAATAAGAATCAAATTATATCTGATAATCCTACCATACTCAAGTAGCTAAGTATACTTATTTCATAAATAACATATGAATTTTTAACCTTCTCGCGTAATTCCCCATCTTTCTACAAGGTGGGGATGTAAGCGAGCCAACACGCTATATGATATACTAATAGAAGTAGCTATACGCACACTTTAGCTGTAATGGCACGGTAGTTACTAAAAGCAAACCAAAAGTGGATATTCAGACAACCTGCCGGGGTTAGGAACTAGCCTCGTAGACGT
>JASJCY010000010.1 GCA_030065825.1 Nostocaceae cyanobacterium
GGGAAGAGGGGGAAGAGTGGGAAGAGTGGGAAGAGGGGGAAATTTTTGGCGTTGCTGTTAGCGCAGCTTAGCGTTAGCCATATCCATGTATGAAAATAATGTTGTGTAATTCCAAAAACCTTGTTCCAGACGTTGCACTGCAACGTCTGGAACACCCGGATTCATACTTCAAATCAGCAACGCCAAAAAAATAAAGCAAATGTAGGGATTTTCGGTTGAATACAATACAAAGGAAATCAGTAAAATTAGGACGGGCAACCAATGCCCATCCCACTAGAAAATTAGGGGCAACCAATGCCCATTCCACTAGAAAATTAGGACGGGCATCCCTGCCCATCCCACTAGAAAATTAGGACGGGCAGGGATGCCCATCCCACTAGAAAATTAGGACGGGCAGGAATGCCCATCCCACTAGAAAATTAGGGGTAGCAATAGTCATTCCAACAAGAGTGTATTTGATCAGGGTGAAAACTGCTGTATTAACCAAAGTGCTTTCTTTTATTTGATAATAAAAATAAAATCCAGTTTGATGAGGATAGTTGGTGCAAAGTTCGGTTTAACTGGCAATTTAATCGCCAAGAGTGTATTTACAGCCAAAAATGATGACCCACATAGACATTCCCGTAATTGGCAAAGTTAAACATCCGCTACACTGGCTCATAGGTGTGGCTGCTGTTAGTGCTTTGGTAGTTGGTACTACTACGACTTACACTTTTATTAACCGGGATGCAAGTCAAAATAATATTAGAGAAATTACCATTCCTGTAGCATCAAAAAATTTCACCTTGCGAATTTCTGCCAGCGGTAAAGTGGTGCCTGTTCAAAGTGTGAATATTAGCCCCAAAAATCCGGGAATCTTAACAGAATTATTGGTAGAACAGGGCGATCGCGTGGGCAAAGGTCAAATTATTGCCCGCATGGATAGTGCAGATATTCAAGCGCGTATCCAACAGTATCAGGCTAATATAGCCCAGGCTCAGGCACAATTAGATCAAGCATTGGCTGGTAGCCGTCCCCAGGAAATTGCCCAAGGAAAGGCACGTCTAGGACAAGCACAGGCACAGTTAGCAGCTGCCCAGGCTGGTAATCGTCCCCAGGAAATTGCCCAGGCTCAAGCGCAAGTAGATGCCGCTCAGGCAAGGGTAAACTATACTAGCGAACAGGTAAAACGTTATCGATTTCTCTACCAGCAGGGAGCGGAGAAAAAACAACTGTTGGATCAAGCCATCAGTGATGATAATTCCGCTAAAGCAAATTTACGCGAAGCCCAAAAACGATTGGCGTTATTAGAAAGTGGTAGCCGTGCGGAAGATATTCAGCGTTTAGAAGCAGCAGTCACAGAAGCCCAAGCAGCACTGCGGTTGTTAGAGAGCGGTTCCCGTAAAGAAGAAATTGCCCAACGTCGAGCCGCTGTGGCAGTTGCTAAGGCTCAGTTACAAGCAGAACGAGTTAATTTAGAAAATACTATTATCCGCGCTCCTTTTAACGGTGTTATTACGCAAAAATATGCTAATATTGGTGCATTTGTGACACCAACTACTTCCGCTTCTACCAGTGCTTCAGCAACCTCCAGTTCTATTGTTGCCTTAGCCAAGGGTGTAGAAGTATTGGCACAGATTCCAGAGGCGGATATTGGCAAAATGAAACCAGGACAAGAGGTGGAAATTGTTGCTGATGCCTATCCCGAAAAGACTTTTAAGGGTAATGTCCGCATAATTGCCCCAGAAGCAGTCAGAGAAGAAGGGGTGACTGTGTTTCAAGTACGAGTTGCTATTGATACGGGTAACGATAAACTCCGTTCTGGTTTAAATGTGGATTTGACTTTTTTGGGAGAAGAGATTGCAGATGCTCTAGTGGTACCAACAGTAGCAATTGTGACAGAAAAAGGTAGCACGGGGGTGCTGGTTCCAGATGAGAAAAATAAACCCGTATTTCGTGCTGTAACTATAGGTTCGCAAATTAAAGACCAAACTCAAATTTTATCAGGGGTAAAAGCAGGCGATCGCATTTTTATGAATCCTCCTAAAGACTATAAACGCCAACAGAAACAAAGACGATGAATATCCTAGAAAGTATGCAAATGGCAGGGAAAACCCTGTTGGCAAATAAATTACGTAGTACCCTAACTATGTTGGGTATTATCATTGGTAATGCTTCGGTAATTGCCATGATTGGTATTGGGGAGGGGGGGCAAAAGTTTGTCAAAAATCAGTTACAATCCCTGGGAACCAATGTGGTATTTGTTGTACCTGGTAACCAGGCAACTCAACGGATTAGTCGGGATGCACCAAAAACTTTAGTCTTAGCTGATGCCCAGGCTATTGCTAATCAAGTACCTAGTGTAGCTGCGGTGACTGCGGAGTTAAATAGCCGTCAGGTGGTTACCTATGAAAACCGCAATACCAATGTGAATATTATTGGCACGACTCCTGAGTTTTTGATTGTGCGCGATTATAACACCACTAAAGGCAGGTTTTTTACAGATGTTGACATCAAGCGGAATAACCAAGTAGCTGTGTTGGGTGCGGATTTAACAGAAAGACTATTTGGGAGTAGTAATCCCATTGGAAAACAATTAAGAATTAAAAATGCTAGTTTCCAAATAATTGGGGTTTTAGAAGCTAAAGGTTCTGCTTTGGGGATTAGTTATGATGATTCTATTTTAGTACCATTAACAACTTCTGCTAACCGACTTGTGGGTAGAACTTCCCCTTATGGTATTGAGTTATCTTATTTAATTGCTGCTGCTAAGGACGAAGAAAGTGTAGATGCTGCGGTGTTTCAAATAACTAATTTATTAAGATTACGACACAAGATTAATAATGAAGATGATTTTACCATTCGTACTCAAAAAGATGCCCTACAAACTGTGGGACAAATTACAGGGGCTTTAACTTTAATGTTGGCGGCAATTGCGGCTATTTCCCTGATTGTAGGGGGAATTGGGATTATGAATATTATGTTGGTTTCTGTTACTGAACGTACCCAAGAAATCGGTTTACGCAAAGCAATTGGTGCTACTCGGCAAGATATTTTATTACAGTTTGTGATTGAGGCAATAATTCTTTCTGCAGCTGGGGGGTTAATTGGTACGGCTTTGGGTGTGGGTGGTGTGGTGTCAGTAGCAAGTTTGACACCTTTACAAGCGGAGATTGCTCCCACAGCAATCATCATGACTCTGGGTGTTTCTGGGGGGATTGGGCTATTTTTCGGTGTTTTTCCGGCACGACGTGCTGCTAAACTCGATCCGATTGTGGCGTTGCGGAGTGCTTAAAAAATTACATCAGGAATAATTTGTTGGGTGGAACGAAGTGGAACCCAACATAAAACATGATAAAAACAGAGATTATTTAAACAACAAAATAACGCTTCAAACCTCGATAGAACGGTCATTTTAGGGAAAAATATAAAAATCAAAGTTGCGAGTCAAGCTTAACGCCCTTGGTGTATCGCAATTTGATTCATTCTCTACCAATACTAAAATGTTGGGTTACGCTTTGCTCCAATGTCACTTGACGGCAGAAGTCGGGGATCTTATTTCTCACCGCTTCTAAATCTTGATCTCGATTAGGGTCAAATCTTCGATCAACAAACTTTTTATTACAATTTATGACAATTATCCAAAATGGTATTTTCATGCCAAAATGTTCGAGCATGAGAATCATTCTCATTTTGACGCGAACGAGATTTCAGGGTTTACAGAGCCGCAATTTTAGTCTATAATTGGGTATTCCTTAGTTTATCCTGCCATATTTTTTATGATGATTCCTTGACATTAAGATCATGAGGATCGATTGGGGTCAAATCTTCGAGCAACAAACTTTTTATGACAATTTATGACAATTATCCAAAATGGTATTTTGATGCCAAAATGTTCGAGGATAAGAATCATTCTCATTTTGGCGCAAACGAGATTTCAGGGTTTACAGAGCTGCAATTTTCTTCTATAATTAGGTATTCTTTGGTTCTTCCTGCAATTTTTTTTATGATGATTTCTTGACATATTGAAATCATCAGATGATATTGAGAGAATGAGCAATTATTCTTTTTCAGATAAAACAGCTATGCTTTGCTACAGTAAATTTATAGTTGAACGCAAAAATTATTATGTCTTCCCTTCCCGTAAATGATGCTCAAAAGAATTTACAAAAGCTGATTGACCAAGTAGCAGAGGAAGGTAAACCAATTATTATTCAAGGTAATCGCGGTAATGCAATTCTGCTGGCAGAAAAAGATTGGTCCGCAATTCAGGAAACTCTTTATTTGTTGTCTATTCCTGGAATGTGAGAATCTATTAAAGAACGGTTAGATACTTCTATTGAAGATTGCGATAGGAATTTGGATTGGTGAGTCAAGAAGAAGGGAGTAATTGGTAATTAGTTTACACGGGAGCAAGCACAAAAAGATGCAAAAAAATTAGCTTCCAGTAATTTGAAGGATAAAGCTGAAGACTTACTTGCCATTCTTGCAGAAAATCCTTTTCAAAATCCTCCACCTTATGAAAAGTTAGTTAGCAACAAAAGGAGGTGATGGACAAGTGAGAATATCATATCAATACAAAATCAAACCAAATAAACAACAGCAAGAAATTATAGATAATACTTTGGATATGTTGAGATACCAATACAATTATTTGTTAGGTCAACGGTTTGACTGCTACGAACAAAATAGATGTGCTATTGATAGATGCCCACTTATTCGTCATCTTCCAAAAGTTGAAAGATAACCCGAACTACTACAATCAAAAAGCATCTTTAAAGCAACTCAAAATCGATAGACCTTGGTACAAAAATATCCATAGTCAAGTACTCCAAGAAGTGCCTAAAAGAATAGAGTTAGCTTTTGAAAGATGCTTACAAGGTGATTGTAATGGTAAAAAATCTGGTAGACCTAGATTTAAGGCTAAAGGACGTTATAGGACTTTTACCTATCCCCAATTCAAACAACATCATTTTGGGGTAGGTCAGCGTAGGTACGTCACAATGTGGACGCATTACGAGTGATTTTGATCCCACATTTCGCAGATGTGATTACATTTTTGTTCGGGCAAGATGCCCGAAGCACGGGATAATTATTTTGTGGACAGACTCAACATCTATTTCTCGTAATTATGTTCCCGGACGGGAGCGAATATGCTCTGGAATATGGTGGCGATCGCCTAATATTTCTAACAAGGGACCATTAACGTCCAATTTCACCATACTTACTGATGCGACCAAAATATTAACTCGATAGCGATAACGTCCCAAATCAATACCCAATAAACTGCAAAGCATAATCCGAATCGTGGCTTTGTGGGATACGACTAAAACATTACCTTGGGGATGTTTTTCTTGAATTTCAGCAATTACGGGCATAGAACGGTTAGCAATATCTACCGCAGTTTCCCCACCTTTGGGTGCATTCCAAGCGGGTTCTGTTAACCATTTAATATAGTTTTCTGGGTAATTTTCTTGAGCGAAGGATTTACTTTTAGTTTCCCATTCGCCATAACTACCTTCTCTGAGTCCATAACGCAACTGCATATCTATACCGGTCGCATCACAAAATGGCTTTGCAGTTGCGACCGTCCGTTTCATCGGACTAACATAAACTGCTTCCCACTGCAATTTTTGATAAACATTGGCAAAACTCTGTGCCATCTTTATACCTTCGGGTGTCAACTGTGCATCAGTTTCACCGCAGAAATTACCACTTTGGCTGAAAGTAGTTTCTCCATGTCGCAGAAAATATAAATTTAGAGTCATAAGTTGTATTGCGATTGGGGCAAACAAAGGGATTGGCTCAAAAAGAACATAGCATTATTTCCCAGTTGGGTGTGTCAAACCGCGACAAAGTAATTAACAAAAAAAGTCATTCAACCACAGACTTTTGGAATCATCGTATCACAAACATTTGGCGCACTCGTCCATTTCCAAGGAAGTCCCTTGCTAATCACTCCTGGAAAAAATTCGGTTTGTTGAGTTAAACGTATTTAGAATTGCAATCGCACTTGATAATCAAGAGAGTCGCTACAGAGAATCAACTCCTGTGGTGTAGCGATGAAAAAACGGATTTCTGGTGGAATTGGGTTATTTTTTCGTGTTTTTCCTGCACGACGCGCTGCCAGACTCGATCCAATTTTCAAAAAACTGCACTAGAAGTAATTTGTTGGGTTTGACTCCGTTTGACCTAACAACTTGCACCAATGTCGTTTAGCCTCACCACCCACCTTGAAATAAATTTCAAGGAACCAATACACCAAGTACGTTAAAACTAACAACTTGCACCAATGTCGTTTAACACACATTCCCACCTCGAAATAAATTTCAAGGAACCAATAAACCAAGCACGTTAAAACGCGCTCTCCTACCTTTCCCAGTCTGCTTTATCAGACTTTGTTTATCAGCCTGGGAATTTATTCCTAGGTGTTGAGGATACTTAATTGAGAATGGTGCAAGTTATCAGTTTCACCCAACCTACAAAAAATTGCGATCGCACTGCTAGATTGTAAACAATATCAAACTGAAATTGCTGATGTTAATATGTTGTGATTCAAAATCAATTCCTGAACTATGCCGAAAAAATAAGGGAGTTAAAACAGATGCTATGTCAATTAGATTTTACTGAACTCCTAGGGAAATGTAGTCATACTAACTGGATACATCCTTTCTAGAGTGGAAAATTAACGATTTCAGACAAAGATAGTGCGGATGGGAAACCTGATCAAGAAAAAGAGGTTTAGAAAGCTATAAAGGAAGTAGAACACAGATAACAGGAGAACCTAGAAGATCAGCAAATTTAAGTATCAAATGCTGATTCAATGGTCTGAAGAAGATAATTGTTTTTTAGTGGGGTTTTCTGATTTTCCCGGACAGCTTTAGAGAAGTCATGGTGATAGTTATGAAGAAGCTGTAACCAATGGAATTGAAGCGTTAGAGTCTTTAATTATGGCTTATGAAGCAATGAATGAGAAACTTCCAAAACCAACTCTTAATAAAGTTGCTTAAAGATGATATGCAAAGTGATAATAGACGTAGAAAACGTAGAAAACGTAGAGAAAACAGAAGTAATTTGCTGCACTTAAACCTCACCCTCTTTCCTTCTCCTTTTCCCCCTCTCCCAATGGGAGAGGGGTTATAACAGTTTTCACTTGGATAGAATACAGATGAACTTCACCCCGTCCGACCGACACCCCTCTTTGCAAGTTCACCAGAGGGGAAGGGGGTGAGGTTGTTGTTGTATTGCACTCAACTGAAAACCTCTATAGAGGTGAGGGTAGGAGAGGGATGTCCGGTCTTGTCAGGGTGAGATAAAATTTTTCATACATTTAGAGATTCAGGTAATGGGTAAGTCACGGAGGAAGTAAAAGTAATCGCGTCTCCAATCTTCTCCTTTAATTCTTCCGATGTATCCGGTTAAGGGTGAGGAGAGTTCGATTAAGATTTCCCGCAATTGTTTAGAATCTATCATTTGTGGAGGGTTGGAATGAATAAAAGCTGCATGGAGTGCTTCTACACCTGCTTTCTCACATTTAGCTATTTCGAGATGTTTTTTTAATGTTTGGATAATGTGCGATCGCAATTTTATATTTTGATAGATTTTCTGAATATAGCTATTAATTTTATTATCAGCTAAACCAAAGGGTTCTTGTTGCAAACACTGTTTGAGTTCTAAGAGATTAATAGAACCTTGATATTTTGCTTGGAGTTCTACAAGTTTTTGTAATGTTTCGGGACTAATGACATTCATATAGTTTTCTCTAGCTGTTCTCTTGGCATAAAAATTGAGTTTTCCAGCAGCGACTATTAATTTAATAGAGTTATCATACTGGGATTTACCTAAATGATTCATGCCTATTTTTAACAGTTGTGCTGGTGTACTGTCAGGTACTTTTTCTGATTTAGTGGCTTTACATTCTCCTACTATTGGATATGGATATTCACAATAAAAATCTATTTCACCAGCACCAGCAGTGATTTCTGGATTGAGTCCGGAACCAGTAAAGCCTAATTTGAGTAATGCTTTACGGACTAATTTTTCAAATTTATGTCCATCGCTGGAGTTACCAACTTCTGCTATTTTTTTAATCCAAGCTAAGTCAGAATCAATTGGTTGTGTGCTGTTGTGACTATTCCAACCCAAGAATAGTTTGATCTCATCACTCAATTGTTTTGCTGCTGGGTGAGTAAGGGTTGCTAACAGAATCTGTAAGGTTTCTAATTCAGGATGCAGGGGTGGTTGGAGGTTTTCTAGCTGCTGTTTGCGTTGTGCAAAAGTGCGATCACTCAAAATGGGGGTGGAATTGGTAGCAGTCAAAGGTAAGCTGACGAATTTACCGATTTTGTCATTTATGTGATGATTGACTGTTACTTTTTGAGGTTGAGGAAGTTGATAAACACGCAAATAAGCTAAGAAAATATGTTGTTGCTGTTGTAATATTTTCTGTAAAGCTTCTGGTGTCCAGATTGTGATTTCAGATAAAGTATCTAAAGTTGTGGTGTTATCAATAATTTGGCATAGTTCACATTTTGCCCAACCTTGAATTGAAACTTTTTCTAAACTAGTTCTATTTAGATTAGTTTGAGCAATAGGTAAATAATTTGAGCGATAGTATTGTTCAATTGCAAGTGGAATAGGTAAAGAGTTGCTGGGGTAAAGAGCAAATTGTTGTCCAGGATGAATAAACATTCGGGGTAAAGCTGCAATTGTTTGTCCCTGTATTAATGCTTCAATATCAGAAACAGGTAAACATAATGCCGTAGAGATTGAAACCTTTTGATTCATTTTGAGTGGTTACTTAAGGTTATCAATGGATAGATACTTTTAGATACTTTGAGGTGTTTGTGTTGCTAATTACTCATCTAAATTATGCTGTTATTTATTGTCCAGAAGATTATCTGATAATTTCTCGAATTAGTGGATTATTAATTACTAGTTTGTTCTGCTGAATAAAATCAACAATTTTCTGGTTATTTAATTCATTAATTTTGTTTTGATAAACAAAAGATATAGCTAAAAGAGGTTTAATATCTTCTTGTCGCAATGCAACCCATTTACCACCCAATTGTTTTGACAGTTTTCTCAGACATTCTTGGGCAACAACTGCTGCTGCATTAATCGGTTTAGAACGAATCAAACAACCACGAGTTAAGTCAAATTTTTCATAATCAATTAAACGTTTTAATGCATCTCCGATATATCTTCCGTTAGATTGTTGAATGGTATCCACTCCAATTTTGACTTTTCCTTGATTACCGATAATTTTAAAATCAATATATTGATGTTGATGTCCTGGGGTATCCTCCAATTTTTTCACATCTTCTATTTTTACTCCCTCTACTGTTTCTCCAATGAGAGTAGCAAATCCCAGATACAAAGCATCAGCAATAGCAGCTTCATTTTCAAATAAAGAATATATAGAAGCTTCAACTTTAGCTAATTCTTGTTGGAAATATGGTTCTACAGGATGATTAATGATTACTGTCTCCGGTACAACAATACCAGGTAATAAATTGTCTGCACACCATTTTAAAATTGACCTAACAGTTGGTTTACTTCTACCTAAGTTTCTCAGTTGATTTTCATCAAATGGATAAAGAGGATGGGGAGGAACTATTTGATGAGTATGATAAAAATCTTTTAGCCACTGTTCAACTAGGGAAACAATATCATCAGAATTGAGATATTTTAATGTAATTGGTTGTCTATCTACTTGTTCGCTGGCTAATCTATCTATGACAGCTTCAGCTTGTGGTAAAAACCTAATTTGGTCATTCCAAGTTTCAGGATACATTGCTAGTAGTAAAACACCTTTTGTCAAAGTGTTATATAAATCTTTTGCTAAACTCGCAACTACCTGTGCTGCTGTAAAACCATTATCAGAAACTTCAGCAATATCTAATTCATCAAAACAAATAACTGGAATTCTATAGTTACTGATAATATCTAAAACTTGACGTACATTGCTTAATCCATTTGCTTCCCTATCTTCATTTTTAGGATTTGGTAATCCCATGAATTCAGCTTGTGTCTGGGTTAACTCTGAACCAGATAGCCAGTAATTTGCATAGTTAACATGTTCAGAAGATAATGTCCATAAAATTGCTTGTACTAAGTAAGGATTAGTTATTGCTGGCTTTGCTTGTAAAATATCTTTTGTCAGCATCTCAACTACTTTATTTGAGTGTTGATCAAGCCATGTGGGAAACCAATTAATGTATTGTTGAGGTGTACAATTCCAATGTTTAGCTTCATTGATTAATGCTGCTGCTATTTCTTGCCATTGCATGACTTTTTGATTGCTAAAAACTCTCAAGCTAGAAGCAACACTTTCTAGAAAATTATATTGAATTTGATTTAAATTGTCATACTTGCTCATGTAAATAAACAAAGTCTTATTGTCTGCTTGCAAGTGATGACGAATGCGGCTAATAATGTGGCTTTTACCTAATCCTTTTTCAGCAGTAATCGTAATACCTACTGTTTCACGTTCTCCCTGACAAACTTTTTCCACCGCATCAAATACTGCATTGGAAGCATGAGCATTTATTGAAGCTGCATCAGGAAAACTTTTACCCCAAATTTGAGCAGTTCTAACTACAATATTTCCTGCGAATGGATTATAATTTTCAATTAATTCATTAATATGAGAATTAGTTACACTCATGGTTTTATTCATCCATTTAGTAAATCAAAAAAATAATATTTATGGTTGTAAAATCCTAGCATAGCAACGTAATCCATCAAGTTCGGTACTGATGGAATCTTCAATTTTATCTAGTGCGCTATCTTCCACAGTTCCCCCTTGGAGTTGGAGGATATCATTAGCTTGCATTTCCAATAGCCATTCATTAAAATCTGCACGAGTGACTCTATTTCCTATTTCCCGACGAATGCGATAAATTGGCACTAAATGATTAAAGTTATATTCCCGGTTTAATTTTTCGTAGACTTGGGAAGCAACTTTCTCAAACTCTGAATAAGACTTAATCCCACTTTTGACACGATTTCCGTTCACTGATGGAGATACACTATTTATTCCCTCATCCATCTGACTAATCCACTCAAGCAGCGCATTAACTACCCAAGTACCAATAATCGTCCCTGGAAACCTAAACTCAGGATTTTGCAACCCCTGACTCAATATCTCTAACCCCTGGGGAGAGAGAGTATAACCATTTTTAGACATAGCGATCGCACCTTTTTCTGTTAATTCCTCAAAGATGCTTTGATAATCTGCTATCTTTGTACCTTTAGATACAATTCGCTTAGCTAGCTTACCTTTTTTCACTTCCTGGTTTATTCCACCCAAATCCCACAAAGCCAAAAGTAGACGAGTTCTGGCTTGAGTTTCTCGACCGTTTAAAATATTTTTCATATCAATACTTATATTTTATACTAGAAGTATAAATTATATCATATTTGAATAACTGACGTGAAAATACTGAAAGTATATAGGTGTGCGGAGTAGGTAAATATTAACAACTTGCACTATTCAAGGGTAAGTATAAAGAAACCGGATTTCTAAACCAAAATGTAGGATTTTACAGGTCAATAATCTTATAGCGCTTTTCACGCTTATGGAATACAGTCAAAACCTCACCCCGACTAAAGCTACCCCTCTCCTTATTATTAATCAAAAAGATATAGGATTAGTATTTGATTTTTGAAAAACACTTAGGGGAGGCAGTTTGCGGTGTGGATACGAAAGAAGCGCAAAACTGCCGTTGTGTTATTCCTGAGAGGGTTTTGGTGCGTTATGACTTTAGTCTAAGAGACCATTTCGCAAGTAAATATTAAGTCTATGGGTGTAGGGAGAAACCGGGTTTCTTGGGTCTTAAGGTTTACTTTATAAATAACCTCTAACCCACCCTACAGATACCTAAAGATATCTAATTTTATAAGCGCAAGTGCAGGCTAAGCCAAGAAAAATAAACCGGATTCCTATATTCTGCTACAGTTTGCAAATTAAACTATTGACAGAATATCCATAATTGAGCTTTTTTGATATTTACTCGTATCCTCTCAGAGGATGTTTATAAAATAAAGATAAAACTCTCATGAGGGTGTAGAAACCGGGTTTGTTTTGGCATGTATACTCAAATTCTCGGTTCTCCACCTATAGAAACTCGGTTTCTTTATTTTTTCAATTGAAGCTCAAAAAACACAAGTAAATCTTTTAGATAAAAACAGTTAAAGTCAATGGCAAAAAAGACTCGTGGTGTAATAGCAGCCGGACATCAAAAAACAGCCGAAGCTGGAAGAGAAATGTTGCAATTAGGTGGTAATGCTTTTGATGCCGCAGTGGCAGCAATGTTAGCATCTTTTGTTGCTGAACCATTGTTAACATCAATGGCTGGTGGAGGTTTTTTTCTAGCACATACAAAAGAGAATAAAAACATTTTGTTTGATTTTTTTACCCAAACACCGTGCCAGAAAAAATTAGAGAATGATGTTGACTTTTTTCCCGTGGGTGTTGATTTTGGCGATGCAATCCAAACCTTCCATATTGGATTAGGTTCTATAGCTGTTCCGGGAAATATTAAAGGAGTATTTGCAGTTCATAAACAATTAGGAAGCTTACCTTTTCATATAGTCGCATCTCCAGCCATAGATTATGCCCAAAATGGTCTAGAAATTAGTGATTATCAAGCTTACTGTTTGAAAATATTAAAACCAATTATTTTATCTTCAAAAGAAGCTCGCCAAATCTATCTAAAAGATGGAAAGCTAAAAGTAGCTGGAGATATTTTAGTCATGCCAGATTTAGCAGCAACTTTAACGGAGTTAGCAGCCAAGGGTTCGGAATATTTTTATGCTGGAGAGATTGCCAAACAAATAGTTAAAGATTGTCAGAATAGGGGCGGTTATTTAACCTTAGAAGATTTACAAAATTACCAAGTTATTCAAAGAGAACCTTTAGCTATTAATTATCGCAATCGCACATTATTAACTAACCCCCCGCCAAGTTCTGGTGGTATACTTATCGCTTTTAGTTTAGCCCTCTTATCTCAGCTTAATTTTAGCGATATTGAATTTGGTTCTTGTTTGCATTTGCGCAGTCTGATAGAGGTGATGCGATTAACAAATGTAGCTAGAAAAAATGGCTACGATGCCTATATTTATCAATCAAATATCGCCGAACAATTATTGAGTGTAGATTATTTATCCAATTATGCCCAAGAATTAAATAATGTGGTGAATAAATGGGGAAGTACCACCCATATTAGTGTTATCGATAATGAAGGTAATGCCGCATCTGTAACTACATCAAATGGTGAAGGTTCTGGTTATATGATTCCCGGAACCGGAATTATGATGAATAATATGTTAGGGGAAGAAGATTTAAACCCCCATGGCTTTCATCAATGGCAAGAAAATCAACGTATTTCTTCAATGATGGCTCCCACAATATTACTCAAAGATGGTAAACCAGAAATAGTTTTAGGTTCTGGAGGTTCTAACCGCATTCGTACAGCTATTTTTCAAGTTATTTCTAATCTTATAGATTGGCAAATGTCCATAACTGATGCAGTAGAAAATCCCCGATGTCACTGGGAAAATAACTTGTTTAATATCGAACCAGGATTTGCAACAGAAAGTTTAACAAATTTGGAACTTCCTGACAGCACAAAAACGCTTTTATGGCAAGATAAAAATATGTTCTTTGGGGGTGTACATGCGGTGAGAAAAACAGCTACGGGAGTCATGGAAGGAACTGGAGATTCCCGTCGCAATGGTGTGGCGTTAATCGCAACTTAGATCCTCTTCCATCGAAATAGTTATCCCCTCACCCCTCACCCCTAACCCCTCTCCCAATGGGAGAGGGGGAAAAGCTTAATTGTAGGTTGGGTTGAGGAACGAAACCCAACAAATCTGACGAAGAATGTTGGGTTTCACTCCGTTCTACCCAACCTACACGGTACTTTGAAAACACCCCCTAACCCCTCTGTTACCCTCACCCCTAACCCCTCTCCCAATGGGAGAGGGGGAAAGAGTAAGTAGGGTGCGTTATGGCTTTAGACTAACACACCCTACTAAGCCTCCTCTAAATCGAAAACTGGAGTTTTTCAAAAGGGAACTCTTAACGGGGAAGAGGGAACGGAGAACAGCATAGGATTTTGTTCTCAAATTCGCTCAATAAAAAACTATGGCTTTCAAAATCTATGTGGTTTATTTATCTTATCTCCTGTGGGAGATTTTAAGTTATTTACTAGCTTTTTGAAAGCGAATGTTGTATTATTGAAATTACTAACTCCTAACTCCGTAGAGACGCGACATGTCGCGTCTCTACTTCTAACTATTGCAAGAGTGCGATCGCATGATGGCGGATGTGATCTTCCATAAAAGTGGCGACAAAATAATAACTGTGGTCGTAGCCTTCTTGATAACGTAGAATGAGGGGTTGATTAACTTCCGCGCAAGCTTTCTCAAATAATTCTGGTAATAATTGTTCTTTTAAATATTGGTCGCTGGTTCCTTGATCGATTAAAATAGGACTATGATATGGTGCTTGTCCTATTAGTTCACTGGCATCGTATTGACGCCAAGTTTCTTTATTTTCACCTAAATAACCACTCAATACCTTTTGTCCCCAAGGACAGCGCATAGGTGCCACAATAGGTGCAAAGGCTGATATTGACTTATATTGCTGGGGGTTACGCAAACCACAGACAAGTGCCCCATGTCCACCCATAGAATGACCAAAGATGCTTTGTCTGGTGGTTTCTGCTGGAAAGTTTTCGGCAATGATAGCGGGTAATTCTTGGACAACGTAGCTATACATCCGGTAATTGGATGTCCAGGGTTTTTGCGTAGCATCAACATAAAAACCCGCACCAGTGCCAAAGTCCCATTCATCGTCTTCCCCAGGAATTCCCGTATTGCGGGGACTAGTATCCGGTACTACTAACATTAAACCATACTTTGCTGCAAATTTCTGCGCTCCGGCTTTAATCATAAAATTTTCTTCAGTGCAAGTTAACCCGGAGAGAAAATAGAGAATTGGTACAGTTTGGGATATGGTTTGGGGTGGTTGGTAAACAGAAAAGCGCATTTCACCATTACAGGAGGAGGAGAAATGGGAGTAAAAGCCGAGTTTACCACCAAAGGTTTTATGTTCTGATAATAAGTTGATATTAGTCATTAATTTATTATTTCCTTTGTTCTATTTGTTCTTGAATTCGAGTGAGGAAAGCACCCTTAATTTGAGTTTCTCATTGATTTTGACATTCTGCCAACAATTAGTAAACCATTGATTTAGTTAATATAGAAAAAGTATTATTTGTCTGCAAACACCTAAACCTCACCCCCTTCCCCTCTCCTTACTAAGGAGAGGGGTGGCTTTAGCCGGGGTGAGGTTTTATATTTAATTTGATGCACTTACTTATCTATGATTCAATCTGTTGCTGACGCTGCTTAATTTCTGCAATAGGTAATAGTAAAGTATCTTCTATTTCCTGTCGCACTTCACGGCTGACATAACAATCGCTATTTAGGCATTCTACTAGGAATTTATTAGCGTCGTAATACTGGTTGAGCAATTCCTTTTGCTGTTTACTCAACTGCCAATCGTGACCAATATTGCGATATTTAATCATTGCGCTTCTTAGTTGTTCAGTCCAAGCTTGACCGTTAGCTTTCCACCACGCTTTAAATTTTGTTTCGTCTTGAATTTTGTCTGTTAATTGCTCTTTTAATTGTTGCAGTGCTTGCTTTAGTTCTGCATCGAGGTCGAAGTAGAGGATTCGGGAGAGGTGGAAGTCGAGGTCGAAGTAGAGGTCGAGGGAGAGGGAGAGGGAGAGGGAAAGGACTCGTAAGAGGGAGAGGGAGAGGGAGAGGACTTGGAAGAAGGAGAGGGAGAGCTCAAGGAAGAGGTTGAGGGAGAGGGAGAAGGAGAGGTCGAGGGAGAGGGAGAAGTAAAAAGCTCTAACTGCTGCTGGTTTGTACGGAACATCCACTGCAAGAGATTTCAGATTCACCCACACCAAATATTGCTGCAACTTCTCATCATTGGCTAATAGTCCATCAACTTTTTCTTTCATTAACAGCAACAAACTATCTGCATTTGGCGACATTCCCACTGCTAATAAAAATACTTCTCGCCAGCGTTTTCCCATCATATAACTGACCAGATTTTGCAAAGCTTCTGCTGATGACTGTTTTCCAACAACAAATTCTCTAGCAGTGAAATACTCATGAAATGTCAGATGGGAAAACGAGTAAATACCTTTTGCACGTTCCACCAATAACCCATGTTGTGCTTCAATTGATTTCAAAACTTTTTCGCTGTCCAGTTGTAATGCTTCTTCGTCAGTATTTGCATCTGGTAAATTGCGGATATATTCTATTATGTATTGCTCGGCAATTTTTTGCTTAAAGAAATAGTCACCTTTCTCAAAGGTAGTCACAGCAATTTTGCTAAGTAAATCTTCTTTACGCTGGACAGAGAGTTTTTCGTAAACTTGGTCGCGGTAAATTCCCCGTTTAGCATCCCATTTTTTTAGCAGCGCATCTAATCCTTCTTTGTACAGTTCAGAACGATTCGCGGGAAAATCCCCAGACTCTTCAAATGCTAAACATAGTAATGTCAGTAGCAGTGGATTTGTGGCGAGTTATTTGATACGGTGATTATCTTCGAGCCGTTGAAGAAAAATATCTGGTTTTACAGCTTTATTATTAAACCAATTGCTTGCAAAAGTGGCTATTTGTTTATCATCAAAATCGGCAATTTCTACCTCTGTAAACTTTTCAAAGGTATATTCCCGTGCAGCAATACGACAGGTAATAACAAAGTTATTATCTCGATTTTGGTTAGAAAAATTACGAATTTCTTTTAATATACGACTGTTGTCTTTTTCTCTAACCTCATCCAAGCCATCAAGAAGAATTAGTGTCCTGTTATGTTTCATCACATCTTGTAAAGACACACTATTAGAAAATTGCTGACTTATATATTCCAGTAATCCCGGTTTATCTTCAGCTTCAGCAAAGTCTTTGAGGGTGATAAAAACCGGTACAAGATGAGAATAAAACTTACCACTTATACATTGAATCGCCAGATATCTCAAAAATGTGGTTTTACCAGCCCCAGGTTTTCCTAAAATCATCAACTTGGGATTTTTATTAACAGCTTCTAATCCTGGTATTCGTCTTTCAATAATTCTGCCTAGTCCAAAGTGGTCAAAATCTTCGCTACTATAATTTTGCAATAATTCATCAATTCCTAACCGTCGCCTTCCAGTGATTTTCTCTAGAATGTTAACGTGGGTGTAGATATCGTTTAACCCGATGGGATGTGTCATATCCAGCACCCGCATTGTACCGCAGCGCTCTTGGATGTGGGGTTTTATCTTTTCGCGTACTTCCTGCACGAGGACGTCAATATCAAAAGCGTTGTTGTCTTTGTGGGTTAGTTTAGCTATTTTTGGTAGTTCGGCAATCTCTTTCCAATCTAAACCTAGTCTTTCGCAAATTCCCACAAATATTTCCCGATCAAGAGGTTTACCTGTAAAGAATTTGGAAATCGGTTGACGACTCTGACAAACCAAACCAATTAAATCTTTCTGCCTCAATCTCTTCTGGATTAAAGCTTGCTTTGCTAATTGGATACCTCTTGGGAATGCTTGCAGCGATCGCTCTGCCATAGCGCGAACAATCTGTTTCCACTGGTTATGGTGCTGCTAATTTTATACTTATTCTTCAAGTCACACAAGTCATACACAACCCATACATAAAATTATACCAGCCACAACCCTTGCCCAGACTTGATTCAAGCCATTGTATACAATAAGTTACTGGAGACGGTTGTATGGACCCCATTTTAATGGTAATACTTACTACATTACTGGCTTGGGTAGTGGAAAGGTCTGCTGATGCTGCTCTCAATTTGGTTATGGAACATCTACGGAGTAAGCAACTAGAAGACCACGAAGATGAGGAACAAGGAAAGACCAACAAATAAATTATCCCTTATAGGCACGGCATCTACCACTAGTGTCAACTTAACGTAAAACCCATACCCCACAACGTAAAACCCATACCCCACAAGGAAATTAATTTCCTTGCTTATAGACCAAGTCATCTAAAAGATGACTAACTAACCTAGGTTTTCTTCAGTCTAGTTCAGTAGACTTTGTATATTGGTCCCAGAACTTTAGCAAGGTAAAACCCATACCCCACAAGGAAATTAATTTCCTTGCTTATAGACGAAGTCATCTAAAAGATGACTAACTAACCTAGGTTTTCTTCAGTCTACTTCAGTAGACTTTGTATATTGGTCCCGGAACTTTAGTTCAGGGTGGGTGAAAAAGCTAACAGATAAGCGATTTAGAGCTTAAGTTGACACCAATGGGCATCTACAATCTAGACATGTGTATCGAATAATTTTAGCAACGTCGTGTCCTTACTATTTTAGATATTTTTTGAATTGGAACTGTACTAACCTTAGCAATTCTAAATTTTCATCATCCTCTATCGACAAGAACCCCAAATTCTACACTGCGACAATGCCGTAAGGCATTTTCGTAGACTACCCGCTACGCGTGTAATCAGAAGTCGGGGATCTGATAGGAGTATCTTATTTTTTATTTCAGTAAATCAAAACAATCCCCCTAATACGAAAAAATCTACTGCCAAAATGTTAATAATTGTAAAAATGCGTTGTTAAAGACTAGAAACATGATTTTCACCTAGCTAAACTAACAGGAAGACTATCTGTGATGTTACTGATTAAAAATAAGCTGTGGTTTTCAATCCTCAATGATCCCAGTAAAACTTACTCTGAAAAATTTCCTCAGTTACCGTGAGGCTAGTTTAGATTTTCGTGGTTTACATACGGCATGTATTTGTGGTTCTAATGGTGCTGGTAAGTCTTCCCTTTTGGAAGCTATTACCTGGGCAATTTGGGGAGAAAGTAGAGCCGGTGTTGAAGATGATGTCATCCAAACTGGAGCGAAGGAAGTTAGGGTAGACTTTGTGTTTACAACCAGCGTTGGGCAAACTTATCGAGTGATTCGTACCCGCAATCGGGGTAGTAGTAGTGTCTTAGAATTCCAAATTGAAACAGCTAATGGCTTTAAGGCTTTGACTGCTAAAGGTGTGAGAGCAACCCAAGAGTTGATTATCCAACATATCAAGTTGGATTACGATACTTTTATCAATTCTGCTTATCTGCGTCAAGGTCGTGCGGATGAGTTTATGCTTAAACGTCCTAGTGAACGTAAGGAAATTTTAGCAGAGTTGTTAAAGTTGAATCAGTATGATGAATTAGGAGAAAAAGCTAAGGAATTATCCCGTCAGTTTAAAGCTAGAGGGGAAGAGTTGCAACGTTCTTTGGAGTCGATGAAAACCCAATTGCAACAACGGGAAGAAATAGCCCAAAAACGAGGAAATTTAGAAAGGCAACTCAACCAACTGCGACAGGTACAAGCTTTTGAGAAAACTAAGTTACAAGATTTGCAAGTTGTTCAGCATCAGCGACAAAATTGGGAAGAACAACTGCATTTTGTTAAGCAACAATACCAAAATTTAAGCCAAGATTGCGATCGCCTCCAACAAGAACACTCTCGCATCAATGAGCAAATATTAGCCCTAGAAGCCCTGTTAAATCAAGAAAAGGTAGTTAGAGCCGGATATGCTGAATACCAAGCTTTACAATCCCAGGAAGAAGCCATGGGGGCGAAGTTTGCAGAACATACCCAAGCTCAACAGTTGCTACAACAAAAACAACAACAGCTAACTCAACAGATTAATGAAATTGAGCGACAGTTGCAACACTTGCAAGCACAGTTAGAAGCGCTGCAACAACAAGAGGTGGATATTCAGCAAACTTTGAGTAAGTCGGGGGAAATAGAAGCGGGTTTAGAACAACTTGCAGCAGCGCGTCAACGGGTGAAGCAGTTGGATCAATTGCAAATGCAAGTAACTCCCCTACTGCAACAAAGGCAAAATTTACAAAGCCAGGTGGATAAGTTTCATGCGGGGTTGGTAGCGCGACTAGAACAGTTAGAAGCAACCCATAATCAACTGCAAAACCATTCTCAACGCCAAGGGCAATTACAGCAAGCCGTCATGGAAGTAGGGGTGCAGATTGATGATTTGGATAAAAAGCGGGTTTATCTGCAACGGGTGCAGGAAAAAGGACAGGAAAGAAGGCATTTTATTGAAAGGTTGCAGGCACATCAGCGAGATTATGAAAGATTATTGGGAGAATTGGAGCAAAAATTGCAAATGCTTCAAAATCCCGACGCTATTTGTCCTTTGTGCGAACGTCCCCTTGACGAACATCACTGGAATCGGGTGGTAGACAAAACCAACGATGATTACAAGGATACTGAAGGGCAATTATGGGTAGTCCGGGAACAAATGGCTGTTTCTGACCGCGAAATTCAGGTGTTAAGGCAGGAATATCGGAAAATATCCCAAGAATTATCTGCTTATGATTCCTTGCGAGAACAAAGGGGACAATTAGCAGCACATTTACAGTCTACCACAGATGCTGAGCAACAGTTGCAAGAAATTGCTGCGGAGAAGGAAAGATTGGAGAGAGTGTTACATTTAGGTGATTATGCCCCAGAACAACAAGTACAACTGCAACATTTAGACCAATATCTGCAACAACTTAATTATAATGAACAAGACCATGCCCTTGCCCGGAGTGAAGTAGAACGCTGGCGATGGGCAGAGATTAGACAGGGACAGATTAAGGACGCAGCTAAGCGCAAAGCCCAAATAGAAGCACGGAAACCAGAAATTGAGGCGCAAATTGCCCAATTACAAGCAAGTATCAACGAGCAAAGTACAAATTCCCCATGTGCAAGGGAAATTACAGCCCTACAGCAACGAATCGCCAAAATTGGTTACGATAGCGAACAACATAACCAGTTACGCATGGCTGTACGCAAAGCCCAAACTTGGCAGTTACAGTATCAACAATTACTAGAAGCACAACAGCAATATCCCCAACTGCAAAATAGAAGGGAAGAAATTGCAGCATCCTTGCAAGAGCGATCGCAAGAACGGCAAGAACTGCAAAGTCAAATTGAAAACATCACTCGCCAACTGTCAGAAAGCCCTAACCCTGCCATTGAAATTCAAACATTAGAACAGCAAATAACCAGCCGCAGACAACAATTAGACGAACAAATCGCTCAATTAGGGCGTTTAGAACAAATGGCGTTGCAACTGGATAACTTAGAAAACCAGTACACACAGCAACAACAGCAACTACAAACAACTAAACGGCAATACCGTATTTACCAGGAATTGGCACAAGCTTTTGGTAAAAATGGTATCCAAACACTGATGATTGAAAACGTCTTACCACAGTTAGAAGCCGAGACAAATCAGTTACTTTCACGGTTAAGCGCCAATCAGTTACACGTACAATTTGTTACCAAACGTGCCGGACGCAGTGGTAAATCCAGCAAGAAAAACGCCAAACTAATAGATACCTTAGATATTTTAATCGCCGATGCTAGGGGTACGCGGGCATATGAAACCTACTCCGGTGGGGAAGCCTTTAGAATCAATTTTGCCATTCGTTTAGCCTTAGCCAAATTACTGGCACAACGGGCAGGTGCAGCGTTACAATTACTGATTGTAGATGAAGGATTTGGCACCCAGGATAGCGAAGGGTGCGATCGCCTGATTGCAGCCATAAATGCGATCGCTTCAGATTTTGCTTGCATCCTTACTGTTACCCATATGCCTCATTTAAAAGAAGCTTTTCAGGCACGAATTGAAGTCAGTAAAAACCAGCAAGGTTCCCATTTACAATTACTAATGTGAAACAATTAAAAATTAAAAATTGGTAACTCTTAATTCATGACTTTTGGGCACAAGCATTGTGCCCCTACGAAGTTCTAATTATCACAGACATTATAATTATTTAGAGGAAAATCTTGACAATGATCGGGATGTAAAACTGTGCATAATGCTTGCAATAATTCATTAGTGGTAAAAGGTTTAGATAAAAATTTTTTGACTCCAGCTTCATTTGCGGCACAAACTAATTTACTAGATGCCAAGCCACTCATGGCAATAATATTCACTTGGTTATTGATTTTTTGCAAAGTTTTGATGGTAATTGTGCCATCCATCATCGGCATCATCATATCAACTAGTACTAGTTTAATCTCATTTTGATGTTCAGCATATAAAGCTATAGCATCAATACCATCACTAGCAGTAATAACTTGGTAATTATAGGTTTCCAATGAGGTTTTGATAATATCACGAATAGCAGATTCATCATCAGCCACCAGAATTAATTCTCCTTCTCCTTGATGGAATTCTTCATTTTCCAACTGTTTATGTTCATAACCAATTACCGCAGGCAAATAAAATTTAAATTCGCTTCCTTTTCCTACCTTACTATTCACATCTATAAAACCACCATGGCTTTTAACAATGCCAATTACCGTTGATAAACCAAGCCCTGTTCCTTTTCCCCTTGCTTTAGTAGTGAAAAATGGGTCAAAAATTTTATCTAATTCTTCTGCTGGAATACCTCTTCCCGTATCAGTCACTTCCACGACAATATAAGAACCAACTTTGGCGTCTAAATTCATTTCGGCATAGTTTTTATCAATCACAAAATTGCGGACAGATATAGTTAATTTTCCTCCATCAGGCATTGCATCTCTAGCGTTGACACAGAGATTCATTAATACCTGATGTAGTTGAGTTGCATCGGCTGAAACCAGCCACAAATCTGGAGAAACATCTGTTAATATATCAATTGACTTGGGAAATGTTTCTCTAATAATTTGTTCAATTTCTCGTATTAAATGCTGAATTGAAAGTATGGTGTGTTTGCCTTCAATGCCTCTGGTGAAAGATAAAATTTGTTTGATTAGTTCTGCCCCTCTCTTAGCATTGTCCTCAAGAATTTTGAGCATTCTTTGAGTACGAACATCTGTGTCTGGAAATTTTAAATATAATAATTGAGCAATAGCTAAAATCGGAGTTAATATATTGTTTAAATCATGGGATATTCCACTGGCAAGAGTGCCGATACTCTCCAACCTTTGTGTCCGTAAAAGCTGAGATTCAAGATGTTTCTTTTCAGTAACATCCCTAGCAATGGCATAGAGTAGACCTTTTTCTAGTAGAGGAAAAGCTGTCCAATCTAACCACTTATACTCGCCATTTTTACAGCAATAGCGATTCTCGAAATATATTGTCGGGGAACCAGTGGCTAGCTTTTCTACTTCTGCTAAAGTTGAAGCTTTATCATCAGGATGAACAAAAGCAATAAATGGTTGTGATAATAATTCTTCTGGGCTATAGCCAAGGGTTCTTTCAAAGGCTGGATTTACACGTTTAAAATAACCGTCTAAACCGGCAACACAAAGCAAATCAAGGGAAAGCTGAAAGAAAAGTTCTAATTCTGATAATTTGTCATTTGTCATTGGTCATTTGTCATTTGTCATTGGTAAGGATTTCAGGCATATTCACTTTTACTTACATATTGATGTTGGTTCCTGACTACCTAATTAAATTCAATTCATTTAACATTTCTCAATCAATATTTTTTAAAGTGATGATTCTAATATAATTAAAATACTAAATTTATAGAAGAATGGCACGAAAATAACTTTAAACCTTTACATTAACTCATTTCTAGACTTTGTCTGGAAACGCATATGTGGCAGGGTGTTGCCTCCCGTTAAGTCTGGAGACAACAGTCCTCCCTAAAACTCATTACAAGGTAAAAACCTGGGGATTGGTGAATTATAGGGATGAATATGAGTTAGGAATCTTGGCTGCCTTATGAAATACAAGGGACGGGCAAGATGCCCATCCCACAAAACCATCAAAATCATCCCGCATTTATGCAACATTTTTTTCTTGTTTTGAGTAAGCCACCATTATACCCTGTCCCCAATATTGGCGGTATTTTGGGGGACTTTAAATTATCTTTCTCTCCCAAAATTGGGGTTGGGGGGCAAAATCATATCTATAATCAGTAACGCTATGACTTTTGACAGATAGATATTCGTTTATAAAAATTTAGTTTATGGTAACTATCTAAAGATATATTTTTTTGATGAATATCAGAACTAAAAATATTAATCAGTCTTGGTAGTTTTATCAATCCACTAGGTATGGTAAGTTGATTTTAGGGACTCAAAGCACGTTTTATCAATTCAATATTTAGCTTCTGTAAGACTGTCCTAACCAGGGAGGCATTGATTCCCATTTAATCTATAAAACAGTCTAGAGAAGCTAATGGGTTTGTCTTTAAACTTTTTGTTGGCAAACCTAACTTTGTGCTACAAGCATCTACTAATTCAGGAGGCTACAATGAACCGCCTACTTTACGAGAATTCTGTTTCCTATCAAGGATATCTCATTATTCCCTTTTGGTATCAAACAGTGGATAATTACCCAATTTATTCCTATAAATTATTATCGGAAATTGGGTATAAAAGCAAATTTCATAAATCTGAAAATCCAGCAGCAATCTATGGCAGTAGTATCGATAATATTATTGAGATTGCCAAGGAACATATCGACCAAAATTTAGAGTTTGCTAGCCAAGATGATACTTTTAAACATCGCTATATTTACCGTAACAACCTGATTATCATCTGCAATCAAAATGGTAAATGTTTTTACAACCATTATCCACCAGATTCATTAAATAATATTGCCGCACCCAAATTATTCAAATCTGAATTTGAGTGCATTAATTGGATTAAAAATGGACTGGATAAGTCAGGTATTCGGCAAAGGATAAAATAATGGCAATGTTTGAGGAATTGGTTAAAGTAGAAGTGTAGATAACTCCAGCAATAACTTTAGGAGGATTAGCTATGTCTGAACTGCATGTGGTTTCGGTTGTCAATATCGATACAAAACTGACACAAGGCACAGAGATTCTAGTTCAATCCTCCTCCTATTGGAGATGGGATTTGTAGGAGTTTTACGGAATTCCTCTGTGCTATGTGTGCCCAGCATTTAGCACATTTTGAGGAAAACAATGAATTTAGATTACTTAGGCTGGAGTGATTTTTTTGCTTCTAGCTTTGCACCCTATCGCCTCCAAGGATTTACGGTAGGTAGGGTAGCCATTGAACATCGCCATACTTATATCATCTATAGCGAACAGGGAGAACTATCAGCGAAAATTACAGGTAAACTGCGACATAGTGCTGCTGGAAGGCAAGATTTTCCTACAGTTGGAGATTGGGTTGTAATTAGTAACTTAGACAAGGAAGGAAGTGCAAGTATCCAGGCAATTTTACCGAGAAAGAGTAAATTTTCCCGTAAAATCGCCGGAAATACCACGGAAGAACAAATCGTTGCTGCAAATATTGACACTGTATTCTTAGTCTCAGGTTTAGATGGTGACTTCAATCCCAGGAGAATCGAACGCTATCTGATTCTGGCGTGGGAAAGTGGTGCAAATCCGGTTATTCTGTTGAATAAGGCAGACTTGTGTAATTGTGTCGAAGAATGTATCACCCAAGTAGAAGCGTTCGCTTTGGGTGTGCCTATCATAGTCCTAAGTGCTGCCCATAATCAAGGATTAGCAGCATTGAGAAGTTATCTACAACCAGGAAAAACCGTTGCTTTATTGGGTTCTTCTGGGGTGGGAAAATCAACCATTACCAACCAACTCAAAGGTAAAGCAGTCCAAGTGGTGCAACCTGTGCGTCAAGGTGATGATAGAGGTAGACACACCACTAACCATCGAGAGTTAATTTTACTTCCCAATGGTGCCTTAATTATGGATACTCCAGGAATGCGAGAAATCCAAATTTGGGGTGGTGATCAAGGTTTACAGGAAACCTTTGCAGATATCGAAACCTTAGGGCAACAATGCCGTTTTCGTGATTGTCAGCACATCAATGAACCTGGTTGTGCAGTGCAACAAGCTTTGGAAACTCAAATGTTAGATTATTCTCGTTTTTTGAGTTACCAAAAACTGCAAAAAGAACTTGAATACCTGAACCGTAAACAGGAACAGAGGGTTTATGTAGACACAAAAAAACGCTGGAAAAAGATAACTAAAGCCATGCGCAATCACCGTAAAGGTTAAATAAACAAAAACATAAAATTTAGGGTGCGTTAGCTACTGCGTAACGCACCCTACCACTACTTTGTTGGGTTGCGCTGACGCTTAACCCAACCTACAAATACTTTTATGAAAATGAGTCTATGGTAACCAAAAATTCGGCAAAACAGACTGACCAAATTGACTTATTGCCTGATTAATATTCCTAGCAAATTGAATATGTGTCTCATCTGCTTCCACTGGTAAAATTTTCGCTGGTGTGCCTTCTCCCAAATAAGAAACTACTAAATTTGCTGCTTCTAAACCAGTTACATAAGCCTTTTCCTGAGACCAAGAACCGTGACGATTCACAATCCAATCTCCACTCATAAATACATTTTTCAAACTAGTCTTAGCAGGCAACATATATTGATAGCTACCAGGGGCAAAGTGCGTCACTGTTTGGGGAAGACGAATCACACTACTGTCAATCACTTTTGCTTCTTTAAATCCTGGTATACAGGTTGCTAAATATTCCTGAACTATGGGAATTATTGACTCATTTTCTAAAGGAATAAACTGATTAGCATGATAAAAATCAGCTTCAATTACTGTCCCTGGTTCATCCCGATATTCATCATGGAGGGCATTTAAATCAAAAAATGTCCATCCTGTAGTTTTATCAAAGCCAAAACAAGCATTAGAAGGACGAGGAATATCAATTTTTCTATCAAACCACAGCCTGGTTGCTAAAACATCAATTGCCCCTAAATTATTTAAATTGCGGAACTCCTCACATCTTTGTAAGCTAGGAGAATTAGCAACAATCTTCTTCATTCCAGTGACACCAACAGCAAAAATTACCGCATCAGCATCAAATACTTCCTCTCCACAAATAACACCTTTCGCCTGATTATTACTATCAATAATTAAATCAGTAACTCGCCGATTTGAGAGAAACTTTCCCCCAGCTTTTTCAATCCTTTCTACCCAGGGACTAAAGATTTTTTCTCCTACTGTTCCCCGACACCAAACTACATCAAAATCCGGCTGATGTGCCAAAATAAAATAGTAAAGCATCCCCAAAGTAGCAGCAGCAGAACATTGTTCCCCAGGTGCAAATAAACCCACTAATAACATAGGTTCAAAAGCATCACGATAAAGTCTTGCTGAAACACCAAATTGTTTAAATAATTCCCGTGCAGTTATCTTATCGTAACGTCGCCAAGCTGCATCAGAATTATCAAAATCAATTAGAGTATAAAGTAAAGGTAGGGCACTCAGTCGCTCGATTAAGGGTAAACGCTGAAACTTAGTGTAAATAAAAGTACCCAAAGGAGTGGGGAGTCTGGGTAAATCTTGAAAAATTGGTGATTCAACTTCTAAACCTGCGGGAGAATATTGGGATGAACGTGTCCAAGTGGTAAAAGGACTAATTCCCAATTCATTAACCAAAGAAAAAATATTTCTATAAGGATACCAAAAGCCATGAATACCCGCTTCTGCTGAACGTCCTCCAGGGGTTTTCCAACCAGCCACCAATCCTCCCGGATAAGAACCAGCTTCCACAAGCGTCACGTCGTAACCCTGTTTTGCTAGGTGGTAAGTTGCACCTAAACCAGCCCAACCTGCACCCACAACTACTACTTTGTGAGATTGTGACTCTCCTGACATTTGCCTCTCCGGTGTTTACACTTTATTAACAAATGTAAAACATTTACGGCACTGTGAATGTAGAAGTGTTAAGTAGGGGCGGGGTTTCCCCGCCCTTACTAGGTGTTAGGGTACTATCTTTAGAGAATGCTAATTAGTATTAGTTAACATAAATTGATGCTTGTTGGTAAATGGTGAACCAATTACCAATTACCAATTACCTATTACCAAATATATAACTATGGACGCTTTTGATCCTATCCCACCTGAATGGACAAATCAGGCAATACATGCTTACAAGTTTTGTTGTCCCCAATGTCACTCCAGTAGCTTAGAAGCCGTACAAGCATGGATCAATCGCCGTTCCCCTGTAATGACAGAAGAATATCGGCGTAAATGGCAAGAATTTTACCAGTGTCACTGTGGGTGCGTTTGGTGGGCTTGGAGTAGCGATAGACCGCCGTCAGATTTGTTACAAGGTAAATAAGACCGGGCGATACCGTAGGGGCGGGGTTTCCCCGCCCTTATGGGGTTTCCTAGCCCTTATACCGTTTGATTTTATTGGTGATACAAATGATGAATTTGGGCGCAAGCATTGCGCCCCTACATATGTATCAAATGATGAATTTGGGGGCAAGCATTGCGCCCCTACACATGTATCAAATCATGAAATTGGGCGCAAGCATTGCGCCCCTACATTCGTGATACAAATGATGAATTTGGGGGCAAGCATTGCGCCCCTACATATGTATCAATATTTTCCTGATTTGGTATTACACGGTTTCCGCACCGTACTAGCCTTAGAACTTAAAGGTTGTGCGGATTGTACCTACGTAGATGGTGTCATTATCGTTGTTGTGTTCGGGATTAAACAGCACCAACAAGCCAGGAGTAACCTGAATATTATCAGTGAGTCGGAACTTGTAAAGCGCTTCTAGGTGGTATGAAGTGTCATCATCTTCACGACCAGCAACATCGTTATCGGTAACTCTGGGTGGTTGACCAAAGATTACACCCAGGACATTACCTTCTCCACCAAAGTCTCTAATACCAACGTTAGCAGCCCAGTAGAACATCTCAGCATCATCACCGTCGTTGACACCAGATAAGGTGTTAGATTTAGCGCTAGCATCGGTGAAACCAGCCCAACCACCTACGGTTATTTTAGAGCTAGGTCTAAAGGAAGCTTGGACACCGTAGTTGTTAGATACAGTTGCAGCACCGTCAAAGGGGTCGTTAGCAAGTTCACCACCTGTGCTGTTGAAGAGGTTGATTCCACTACCGCTATTTTGGTAACTGCGAGCGTAAGCAAAACCAACATTTAACGCTTCGCTAGGCTTGAATTCTAATTGACCAAAGACTGTGTTGGCACCATTGAATACACCGTTGGGATCCTCAGGAGAGTCCCCTTCAGGTGCATAATAACCAGCACTGGCGCTAAATTGACCCTTGGGGTTGAAGGTTAGAGTAGCACCAGCACCGTCACGGGCTAAGCGATAGATGGGACTAAAACGTCCGTAGCGGAACAGAGCACCAGTACCACTGCTCTTAAAGTCTGAGTTGAAAACGTTGACGTTTTCGTTTAACTCTGCACCTGTAGCATCAATTTTCACCCGCAATGCATCGCCGAAATTGAAAGCATAGTTAATTTTATCAATTTCAACGTCGTTGCCGTTATCGCCAGTGAATGAGTCAAAGCCAAGACGAGCCATTCTAGTACCTGTGGCATCATCAAACCCGGTAATATTACCAGCATTCAAACGAGTTTCCAACTTGTCTGTACCCGTAAAGCTACTTTCCAACTTCAGACGAACACGGTTGGAAAAAGTAATGTTATCGTCGATGTCTTCGATGGGATCAGTATCATTGAGTCTAGCCTTTTCATCTCCGAAAGCACCAGCAATGTTGAAAATTGCTTCCCCTTTCAACTTGGTGGTGGTGGAAAACTGATTCGCTTCCAACTCAGCAGTACGTGCTTCTAGGGCATCTACTCGACCGCGCAGGGTTGCCAATTCAGCCGCAAACTCTTCCTGTAAGCGCTGTAAGGTAGCCAAGTCTTCTCTGGTTACCAGGTCAGCAGTTGCTGTGGCAATCAGTTCGTTAACCCGATCCAAACAAGCGTTTAAACCAGCAGCAAATTCATAACGGGTCAAAGCGCGGTTACCGCGATAGGTTCCATTGGGATAACCAGCGATACAACCATAACGTTCTACCAAGGACTGCAATGCCTGAAACGCCCAGTCTGTGGGTTGAACGTCAGAAAACTGAGAAACTGAGGTCACCTGACCCATGCTGTTGTCTTGTCTCTGCTGGGATAAGTCAGCAACGGATGTTACTCCTTCTATTTCCCCAGCTAAAGCACTATTACTAGCAAAAAATGTAGCTGCTAATACAACCGGACTCAGTTTTAGAGTCTTCCATAGATATTTCGCCATAACAAGTTGTCTCACTCACACCATTTTATTTATATCATGGTAACATTCTCGAATCAATTTCTTGATCGGAACAATTACTGATGATTCACCCTAGTGATTCTATCATATTTGGTGGAGATAAACATAAGATTTTTATTAAATATTTTTGTAAATAAATTTGATATTTTCCAGGTATTTATTTGTGCCGTTACATCCCTCAGGTTTTACAACTTGGAAACATAAGAAATCTCTATTTATCAGATTAAGAAAAGATTATCAATGACTGTGAATAATTGGGAATCATAATAGCTAGTTATATCCCAGAGTAGAAGCTTTATTCAATGAGGCAAAATAATCAGACGCTTATGGCGCTCAATTGTTCCTTGAGCTTCAAATTCTTGTAGGAGACGAGTTACGGTTACCCTCGTGGTATTTAACACTTCTGCGATTTCCTGATGAGTCAGGTGTATATTTATGAGATTGCCTTGTTCTATATTCTGACCAAATTTGTCACTTAACCAGAGTAAGAATTGCCACAATCTTTGTGAAATTGGTTTCCGATGTACTATGCTTAACAATTCTTCTGCTTGTTGAATATGTGCCAATAATGCATTGATATCTTGATGCCAAAGGTTTGGCGGTAATACTGTCAATTCGACACTAGTCAAACATACAATTTGGTAAGGCTTAATTTTTGACAAAGGATAACCAATAATATCCCCTGTTCCCCAATAACCAAGAGTAATAAATGTTCCATCTTCACTCCAGGTTAAGGTGCGGACTGCACCAAGTTTTATACGCCACAATACGTCATTTTGTGGTGGTATTACTTCACGACGAGTAAATACCCGTTGCAGTAACTGCGGATAATAGGTCGATTCAAGTGAGAAATTAGGGTTGGGTGTGCGAAGCATATTCAGCCATAGTTCTGGAATATAATTTGCGCTCAAGTTTAACTTTAGATGTCTTTTTGATGTTTTTTGACTCCTCAGACCTCCTGGGAAACATCGGGGATATGCCTATTGAGAATTTATATCATAATTTGGTTACGAATATCTATGTTAATAGTATATAAAATTGATAAAAATGTGACTAAGTTGCAATTTTAGCGATCGCAACCACAGCAGGCTTGGGAATCCCATCAGTATTCTTACTGGGCCAGTTGGAACCAATGGGAACTTGACGAATTTGGGTAAATTCTTCGCCGCCAGTTGTGGTAACTGTAAATTCTCTGGTTTCTAAGGCTTGATTTTTGCGAACTCCATTGGCTTCTCCTGGGTGTTGGATAGACATAAACATGGTTTGTTCATCAGTCGTAAAGCAAGGTCCGGTGGTTTCGCATTCCATTGGTCCCATACCAAACAAAAAGGCTTTACCTGCATTTTCTGTGCTGGTGGGAATAAACCAAATTCCATTGTTACCAAATAAACCAGATATATTCACAGGCTTACCCTTATCATCCCTACGACTGCTAACAGATTTGTTAATCTTGCTGGTAGACGTATCCGTAACAACCCAGACATCACCGTTTTTATCAAGTAACAAATTATCAGGATTAGCAAAACCAATACCCCCAGCACTAGGTTCCCCACCTGTTGCTAATATTTGCCAACGGAAGGTAAGTGCAGCGGGATCGTTGTTATCTTCTGTCAGACGCATTACCCAGCCGTATTCGTAGGGTGTTTCACCTTTGGGTCCTTGGAAAATCCTTTTGTCGGGTCCCCCTTCTTTGTCAGGAGAACCGGAGGTAAAACTAATGTATAAATCCCCGTTGGGTGCAATTTCCGTGTCTTCCGGACGCGCTGTACAGGTAGCACCAACTGCATTGGCTGCATAATGGGCATCAATTAAAATAGCCCCTTGTTTTTCTTCCGGATTACCAATATAAAGGTCTGCTAATTGCTTGTATTTTTGTTTATACTGATTAATATCCTCGTCTTTTTTGACCACCAAATAAAAGCCTTCGATGGGTTCCGGTAGTTTCTGGAAGGTTTTTTCTGTGTCTTTCGCCACACCCTTGGGGAGAAGGATTAAATTACCAGTAATATTACTGGGAAAATCTGGCGCTACGGGAGTATCCACCTTTAAAGGTATCCAACTACCAGTACCATCAGGGTTAAATTTTGCAGCGTAAAGCATTCCCTTTGTTAACAACTGGGAATTAGCTTTATCTTTGGGGTTACTCACGCGATCGCTACTGACAAACTTATAGATATGTCCTCCCCGGCGATCGCATCCGGAATAAAAAGCCAGCTGTTTACCTGCTTCTGTGCGCACACCCACCGCTTCATGACGATAACGTCCCAACCAAGTGTGTTTTGTACCGTAGTCTTCAGGGTTAGCGGGATCAACTTCGACAATCCAGCCGTATTTATTCCCAGCCAATCCAAACACATTCCCCTGTCCGAAAAGTACCTTATCACTCAAAGTAAAAGGTAATTTCCCTGGTTCTAGGGAAGTGCCATCAGGGTAAACTGGATCTGGGACTTGTGCTTGAAAATTTTCTTCCGCACTCAGAACCGTACCCCAAGGAGTAGTTCCCCCAGCGCAGTTAGCAAAAGTACCGATAATGCGATCGCCTAGTTTATCGATGTATCCCAATCCCTGCTGCTTGCGAAATACAGCTAAACCGGGTCCTGTGGCTTGCAGATAGCGTTTATCCTTTAAACCAGAAATTCCACTAATGCGTCTATCAGCTTGGGAATTGGTGCGTTCCCACTTTCCATCTGCGGTTTTGCGAATGGAGATGATACCCAGTCCTTGATCTAACAAAGCCTCGGTGCTAATTTCTTGGATTTTCCCCTTAATAGCATCCTTGTTTGATAAACTATAAGCATCAATGGTATTTTGCCCCTCTCCTTGAGTTGAGAGTGCTGCTTTCACCTCATCAAACGGTAGTGCCTTGCCAATTACTTGCTCATAAGTTTCCATCCAAGTAGCAGCACTGATGTATTCAAAGTTAATTGCCAGATATCCTTCGTTCTCAGAAGTTGGTATAAAAGATAAATAATCGTTGTTGTAACCAAAGCGGGAATTACCTACCTTGTCACCCCAAGCTGCAATAACTTGATATTGGAAGCCTTCCGGAAGTAGCAAATCATCTACCACTTCATATTTACTGTATACTTCTTTCTGCTGTTCTAGTGGTATTCCCGAGGTTTCCAAGGGAATTGCACCTAAAATTGGTTTAAATGAAAACGACGCCTTCACCAACGGTGCAGTAGACTGATTAGTAACTTTTGGATTGCAACCTCCCAAGGAACCCAGTACTAATGCTCCGGTGCTTCCTCCCATTAATAGTAAAAAATCCCTACGTTTGATATTCATCAGCTTTATTTATTACACCCTTGGTATCAGTAGAACAGCAAAAAATATTCAGGATGCCTTTAGATACTTTAATCCTGAAAGTTTAAGAATAGGTAATCCCTCGTCCCTCGTTACAAGGTTTTACCCTCGTTACAAGGTTTTACCTTGTAATGCATTTTAGGGAGGCTCTCTGCCTCCCATTCAGTGTGTAGGCAGAGCTTCCAAGGGATGCGTTTCCAGGCTGAGCCTGTAAACGAGTTGATCCCTCGTTACAAGGTTTTACCTTGTAATGCATTTTAGGGAGGCTCTGCCTCCCATTGAGTGTGGAGGCAGAGCCTCCAAGGGATGCGTTTCCAGGCTGAGCCTGTAAACGAGTTAATGGGGACTATTCCTTAACCACGTTGACCTGTAACGATATATGATACTCTTTGACCGATATTAGTGGCATGATCTGCCATACGTTCTAGACAGCGAATTGCTAATCCTAATAATAAAATTGGTTCAACTACCCCTTCTACATTCCGTTGGGAGGCTAAAGTATGATACACTCTTTCATAGGCATTATCCACAGCATCATCTAATTTTTTGATGCGTTGACCAGCAAGTTCATCCAACTCAGCCAACGCTACTAAGCTATTGGCTAGCATTGCCTGAGTATGGTGGGACATAACTGCAATTTCTGCTAAACAAGGATGCACCGGATAGGGAAATATCTTGAGAGCAATTTCAGCTAAGTCTTCAGCATAATCCCCAATGCGTTCTAGGTCCCTTACTAGCTGCATAAAAGCACTCAAACAGCGCAAATCATGAGCCACTGGTGCTTGGAGGGTCATAATTACCGCACAGTCTGATTCTATTTGTCGGTAAAATCTATCAATCTTTTTATCTATCAGGGGAACTTGCTCAGCAGCTGCAATATCACGCTCAAATAAAGCTTGGTGACTTAGGCGACAAGATTTCTCTACCAACGCTCCCATCCGTAGAATATCACGCTCAAGGTTCCTAATTTTCCGTGTTAGTTGGGGTCGTCCAGAATCATAAAGGAGAGCTTTCACACTTTTGATCTCACAAAGTCTAATTATAAATATTTTCCTAAATATAGTCTTGGTTATGAGGATTTGCCATCACCTCTGGGAGTGATACTTGTAACCATGCACCACCTGTTTGGGGATGATTCATAGCTTCAATTTTACCGCCATGAGCGAGGATAAGTTGACGCACAATCGCCAAACCTAATCCACTACTCTCCATAAGTGTTACAGCATTATCCTTAGCTGTTGGGGGACGAGAACGGGCTTTATCTCCCCGATAAAACCGTTCAAAAACATGGGGTAAATCTTCTTGGGAAAAACCCTCTCCGGAGTCCATAATATTGATTTCCAGTCTTGGTGAACTGTCAATCTTGCTACTATGGCTATCTTTCCCAGAAATAATTTTGGTTTCCACATGAATGGTTCCACCAGCAGGGCTATACTTAATGCTGTTGTCTAACAAATTCAGAAATACTTGATACATTCGGGATTTATCAGCATTAATCCACACAGTTTCTTCCCCAGAATAGACGATCTGGATTTGCTGACGTTGTCCTAAAGGTTCTAGAGTTTGCCAAACTGATGCAATTAGCGATCGCACTTCTACTGGTTGACGATTAAGTTGAATACTGGGGTTTGTTTCGATTTGGGTAAGATCCAACCAATTTTGAATCAAATTAATTAGCCGATCTACTTCCTGCAAAAGTCGGTGAACCAAACGGTTAAAAGGTGGTTCTACACGATTTTGCAAGGTTTCCACCACCAGACGAATGGAAGTTAGTGGGGTTCGCAATTCATGAGCCAGATCGGAGAAAGCGCGGTCACGTGTTTTATTAATATCTACAAGCGCTTGACGATTTTCTAGAAACACCGCCACTTCTTGGTTTTCTAAAGGTAAACTCGTAGCTCTTAACAGTAATGGTTTTACTTCTAACATTGCAGTCGCTTGTTCACAAGATGGGTGAAACACCCACTCTCCAATTTCTGACTGTTGGCGATCGCGAGTTTGTTCAATCAGCTGATCTAGTTCATAAGACCGCACTAATTCTAGTAATAAACGTAACTCTCCTGCTTGCCATCTTTCCAGAGACAAAATCTGTCGTGCCTGCTGATTGCACCACAGCAGTTGATTTTCTTCATCCACCTGCAAGTATCCTAGTGGTGAAAACTCTAGGATATTTTGGTAATTTTTTACCTGTTGCTGTAGTTGTTCCCGTTGCTGTTTTAAGAATGTAATTTCATCTTCTAACCGAGGGATCAAAGGTTGTCTCACTTGAGAAAAATTAGTAGTAAATGTTGGCGGTATTTTACCCAAAGTGCGCTTTATCTGTATCCTTTGCCATGCCCAAAGCCCTATACCCACCAATAGACCCAAAATAAATCCCAATAACAGCATGGCAATTATTATTCATAATTTTTATTAATAAAATTAGTATGAAGTCAGATCAGGATTGAGGCAATTTTTTATACCTGTAACGTCATAAGGAATCGCCCTCACTTCTGGAATATCGCAAATATCAAACAGTATGTCATCTTGATTTAATAGAACTGAATGAGTTAATTCAGTATTTATAGTTATAATTCTGGGATTTTGATACAGACTGGTGAAATAAATTGGTATAATATACCAAGCTTATATCATGTCCGTCAACCTGCTCATATTCATCTATCAAAAGGGATAAAATGTACACCTTTGACACTAGGTTAAGGAAAGGTTATCAAAAGGTAATTATACACCATCATCATCTGTGATGTTGTTTCCATTGAGCTTTTCTCAAGTAGTAGGGTAGGCACTGCCCACCTTACCTATCCAAACCTGTAACCGAAACCACGGACGGTGATAATATACTCAGGATGACTGGGATCTTGCTCTAATTTTTCTCGTAACCAACGAATATGAACGTCTACAGTTTTACTATCACCAACAAAATCAGGACCCCAAACTTGATCCAATAGCTGCTCTCGCGACCATACCCGACGGGTATAACTCATAAACAACTCCAGCAGACGAAATTCTTTTGGCGATAGATTCACCTCTTGAGAGCGAACCAACACCCGGCATTCTTGGGGATATAAGGTAATATCCTTATACTCTAATACTGACGTTTCAGGGACAGTATTCAAGCGTTGACGGCGAAGTAAAGCCCGACAACGAGCCACTAATTCCCGCATACTAAAGGGTTTGGTCAGATAATCATCTGCTCCCACTTCTAATCCTAATACCCGGTCTGTTTCGCTACCTTTGGCACTCAGTATTAATATGGGTACCGGGTTTCCCTGGTAGCGCAGCCAACGACAGATATCCAATCCATTAATTTGAGGAAGCATCAAATCCAACAGCACTAGATCACATGGAACCTCCCCGGTGTTGGACTCCCAATTTGTGAGATATTCGAGAGCTGATCTGCCATCTGAGGCTGTTAACACCTCATAACCTTCTTCCTCCAAAGCTAAAGCTATCATTTCCTGGATAAGTTCCTCATCCTCCACTAGTAATATCCGGCTTTTTGGTCCGATTTCTGCCTTGGGGGAATACTGGGTTACGTCCCTGGTATACATTGTTCTTTGGTTAAAAACGATTTTTGGTGCTGTTGCTGATAGGAGGGTGAATTAATATCATTTTCTAGTATTTTCCAGAAAATACTAGGATAACATCATAGTATTACATGAAAACTCAAAACACTACCATGTCAAAGAAATATGTTACCCCAAAACAGGCGCAAAATATCCTTGGAGTTTCAGAAAAAACATTGCGAAACTGGGATGAACAAGGGAAGATACGTACAATTAGAACTCCCTCTGGGCATCGTAGATATGATATTGAATCAATTATTGGAGGGGAAAACAGAGTAACCATCATCTATGCCAGAGTTAGCAGTCACAAACACAAAACAGACCTCAATCGACAAGCTGACTATATCCAAAACCTCTACCCAGAAGCGGAAATCATCAAAGAAATTGGTTCAGGACTCAACTACAATCGAAAAAACTTTAAAGCCGTTTTGGAACGAGTTATGTCAGGAAATGTCAAACAACTTGTCGTCGCACATAAAGACAGACTTGTAAGATTTGGCTTTGAACTCATCCAATGGATTTGTGAACTTAACCATTGTGAACTCGTGGTTTGCAACAACCCAGAATTTAGTTCAGAAAGAGAAATGGTGGAAGATATATTAGCAATTATTCACCTGTTCTCTTCTCGTCTGTTTGGACTCAAAAAATACAAGACTCAAATCAAGGAAGATAAGAGTTTACCAGCAAACTGATTAGGAATTATTAGTTATTAGTTATTAATTATTAGTTATTAGCTATTAATTATGAGTTACTAGTTACTACTTATTAGTTATGAATTATGAATTATTAATTATGAGTTATTAATTATTATAGGACTTACGCAACTGGCATATTATTTTGTTATTAGTAAGGGAATTATCCTTGATTTAAGGCACTAAAGTGCCCACTACGAGCTTTAATTTCATCTTTTATTGTGACAGTTGCGTAAGTCCTAATTAGAGGTTATTTATAAAGTAAACCTTAAGACCCAAGAAACCGAGTTTCTTTGAGACTAAGTACCATGCGGATTCGATACTCCACCCATAGAAACGTTCAACCTAACAACTTGCACCATTCTCAATCAGAGCCAGAGGTCTCTATGTTCTGGTTACCAGCGTCACGCTGGTAACTAGGGTTTGGAGGTTCTGCCTCCTGGTTATCCTTTTTGGAAGTGCAAGTTGTTAGTTCAACCCAACCTAAATTATAGGTAATCTTCTGCCGGGAAGGGAGTAGTTATTACTTAAGTGGACGTGGGGCTTATCCCATTTTAAGTAAAAAATCCTCTTAAGAATTACTTTGTAATTCAGCGGTGCGCACCGATAACAGTTGTGTACGATTACCGCGCTGCACCTTCATCTGTAACACCTGACCGACACCAGTCTTTTCCACAATGTTAAGTAATTGTTCGCCCTTGGTAATTTGTTCACCTCCAACCTCAACAATTACATCTCCTGGACGAATACCCGCAGCTGCAGCAGGGGAATTTGGTACTACTTGCACTACCAAAATACCGTTAATTTCTGGTAATTCAATGGGAGAATTGGGATTACTATTAATTTCCTTTGCCTTTGCCGGAGTTAAATCCTGCATTCCTACACCTATAAAGCCATGAGAAACTTTTTCCCCACGTTGCAGCTTACTGGCGATCACCTTAGCTTTATCAATGGGAATTGCAAAGCCAATACCCATAGCATCCGCACGAATAGCAGTATTAATACCAATTACCTCACCTCGGTCATTTAACAGAGGTCCTCCAGAGTTACCGGGGTTAATGGCTGCATCTGTTTGAATAAAGTCCAAGCGCTTGTCAGAAATACCCACTTGAGAACTAGGACGCTTGAGAGTGCTAACAATTCCCAAAGTCACCGTGTTATCAAATCCCAAGGGGTTACCAACTGCGATCGCCCAGTCTCCTACCTGTACATTTTCCGAAGAACCCAAGGTAGCAACTGGTAAATCCCTGCCAGCGTTAATCTGTACCACTGCTAAATCTGTAACTTCATCAACGCCTTTGACTTTACCTTCAAAAGAGCGTCCATCTTTTAAACGTACAGTTACTTTATTAGCTTTGTCAACAACGTGGGCATTAGTTAATACCAAACCACTGCGATCAAAAATCACCCCAGAACCCAAACCACTGACTTGCCTTTCTGGGGTTTGCTGCGGGAAACTATCCCCAAAAAACTGTCTAAAAAATGGATCATCAGAGAATGGACTGGGAATGCGACGGGAAGCTATTGTACGTTCGGTATCAATCCTCACAACTGCTGGACCTACACGATTTACCGCTGCGGTGACAAAGCTACTACTACCCATTGCAGCTGCACTCGATTGCCTTTGTGCCACTAATGTGGGTGAGGAAACACTGGACGGGGAAACCCCACCCCTACTGGGTGCAGGTTCCGCTTGGGAAGGAGATACCCGTAAAGTTCCAACAGTTAGCACAACTCCCATAATAATGGCTAACACATGGGTACTGAGTTGGCGTATTGACCGGGATGTAGGAAAAAATCGCATAATCACAACCTTATATTTGAGTAGATTTGTTACTTAATCTTGACAAATATCTCTACAATTATTTTGACAGATTTGATAAGAATTGATAGCCATTGACGTTGAGAATTAGTTTGAAGTTTCACCAATTCCCCCAATTTAATCTATAAATTTGGCTGTTTTACCTGTAATTAAATTTATTCAATATGGGTGTAAAAAGCTATTATGGAAATTAGCCCTTTCTAGGTTCGGTTTTTGCTCATTATCTACTTACAAATAACCATTAATTTTTTCTACCATGGGTAACTTTACCCTCTATCCTGCTAATAATAGCTATTATCTGTTCTCTATAAGCTAGGATCTGATCTAATCCCAGAACTTTTCTTGTAACCCATGAATGGATCGAACCGAAGCGTAAAAAAATCCTTGCCAATTTCCCATCCATCAGCAGATTTACTGAGTCAGGCTACTGCCCCAGAACACACAGAACATGGTCACCACCATGGAAACTCAGTTCATCCTCACGTCCACAGTGAAGAGTCTTTGCGGCGCATTGTCAATCGGCTTTCCCGTATAGAAGGACACGTCCGGGGTATTAAAACAATGGTACAGCAAAACAGTCCTTGTCCGGATGTTTTATTACAAATTGCTGCTGTGCGGGGTGCTTTGGATCGGGTAGCGCGTATAGTTTTAGATGAACATTTAACTGAATGTATTGGTAGGGCTGCCCAAGAGGGTAATATTGAAACAGAAATTGAACAATTAAAAGCAGCTTTAGATAGATTTTTGCCTTAGAGGTTAAATGGTAGTTTAATTCCCACCGCATTTAAAAACTTCCCCATAGCTACCTTTTGTTGGACAAACGGTAAGGTAATGAAAAACTCAGCGGTTTGAAGTTTTCTCAAGTAATAGTGCCTTGCGGCTTGGTTTGTTCTCTTTTGGCTACTAATTGCTAAGTAGCCATGTTTTCCCATTCCTTGACCACTACTTCCCAGTTAGAGATGGTATAGTAGGAGTGTCTAGTTGTGACTATACCACGAGACTTTAAATAATTATTCAATTGGTTCCACTGGCTCCAAACGGACTTTCCATGCAACTTCCCTGTTGAATCATCTCCTGCTCAAATTCGTCAACAGCTTGAATTGAGTCTGAAATTGTCAGACATCGCTCAAACAGACTAATGTCCAGTTGTGACAGCAATTCACTATGATTCAATTGTGTTTGGTTAATCACTTCTTTAAGACTGCTAACCATTGTTAACTCTCCCTATAGTTTTGGTCGTGCAGCACCTTTTTCTTTACCCAGTTGAATAAAAACAGGCTAAAAAGCCTGTCTTTGATCAAAATATTCAATTAGCGCTCAGATTTAGAAATTCATCTCAGCAGCTTGGACTTTTTCAACCTGCTTCTTCTTGAGAACGAGCAGAGTTTGAGCTAACATTACCAAACAGACAAAGGCAATTAAAAACGCCACTCTGTTAGCATTTTGCAGGACGATTTCTGTATCCTTTTGACCAAAACCACCAACGTTGGGGTTATTAGTCAAAGCATCACCAGCATTAACTGCTTGTCCTTCAGAAACAATTAACTCAGGACCAGCAAGAACATCATCGGTTACAATTTCACCAGATTCGGTTTGAATTGTGACTGGGTAGTGAATAATTCCGTCTTCATCTTCTGTTTCCCCAATCTGGGTAATAGTTCCAGTAGCAGAAGCCGTGAAAACGTTGTTATTACTCTTTTCACCAGTGGGGTAAACTTGTCCCCGTCCCCGATTACCACCTACGTGAACTGAATATTTACCAAACTGAATATTCTTATCAGTAGCAGGGTTGGGAGAAAGAACTGGGAAGACGATTTCTTGATATTCCTCACCAGGTAGAGGTCCCACAAGAATGACGTTTTCCTGGTCTTCGGTGTAGGTTTCAAAATAAAGATCGCCGACTTCTTCCTTCATTTCCTCAGGAATGCGATCCTCAGGAGCAATTTTGAAGCCTTCTGGTAGCATCAATACCGCACCCACGTTTAAGCCGACTTTAGAACCATCAGCACCTACTTGCTCGACGCTGGTATCGTAGGGAATTTTGACGACGGCTTTAAATACGGTATCCGGTAGTACAGATTGGGGAACTTCAATTTCGGTATTCTTTTGTGCTAGGTGGCAATTGGCACATGCAAGCCGCCCTGTAGCTTCCCTGGGTGTTTCCGGATAGGTTTGCTGTGCCCAGAAAGGATAAGCAGCAGCAGATTGAGGTAATACCAAATCGCTAGTAAAGAAAAAGGTCAGACTAGCGATGCAGACGAGCAATGTGTGAAAAATTGCTCTACTAGCTATTGTACAAGCTTTTCTCATCTCTTCAGGACTTTGAGGATTTTCGGAGCAACGTTAAATAATACAGGTATGGGGGGAGGAAAAATTTCTGAATTTTTAGATTCAATCCAAAATCCTTAAGCCCACCAAGGTTCTTCCCCGGTACGGAAGTCGGTTTCTGTCCAAGGTGTGAGGACAATTTTGTCCTCGCTGGTTTGAGCATGGGCGATCGCCAAGGAACGTGGCGCAGGACCCCTAACTACTTTACCAGTAGCGTTGTACTGAGAACCATGACAGGGACATTTAAACTTATTCTCAGCGGCGTTCCAAGGTACTACACAACCCAAGTGGGTACAAACAGCGTTAATCCCATAATCGCCAATTGCTTCTTTGCTTTCTACCACAATGTAGGTGGGGTCACCTTTTAGTCCTTGTACTAGAACGCGATCGTCCACATTATGGCTGTCCAAAAAATCGCTGAGGATGACATCATTACCCAGCTCGTCTTTGGCTGTAGTTCCACCACCTGTTCCACCACTGCTGGGTGGTAGAAAATATTTGGTAAAGGGATACAATACCCCCAGAGCTACTCCAGTTACAGTCCCGAAAGTGAGGAGATTCATGAACTGACGACGACCCATATCGGGTACGTCCATTGATTCCGAAAATTGAGCCATAATCTACGCGTTCTCGGTGTATTTTTGTACGATTTTGACTAGAGTTTTAGTAGTTAACAAACTCTTGTCTGGGGCAATAAGCCTCACAACCATAAAAGATGCCAGATTCAATCTTGAACGATATTCTTAGCATCTTTTTTGGTAGCATTACATTTCTTTATATTCCTATCATACTTGAGTAAAGGAACTTAACTTCATAACTAAATGTAAAATATAATTGAGAATAACTATGACAGGACGAGAATTACACCAACTTTTGCTAGATAAGTGGGGGCGTTCCTATGATATCCAATTACGCCGGACACAGGGCAAGATATTTGTGCAAATAATGTGGAAATACCTAGAACAAGCCTCTTTTCCCCTGACTGAAGCGGATTACCATGAGCATTTGCATAATATCGCTAGTTACCTCCAAGCCATGGGTGGCACAACTCAGGTAGAAACTTATATTCAACAAACAAGAGAACGCCCCCGCTTGGGAAAAGCTGTGAGTATCCCCCTGGATTTAGGCGAACGCGCTTCTGAATGGCTGGTATGAGTGTGGCACTAAGCAGTAGACAGTAGGTTGATTATTGATATTCCCTTGTTTGCGCTATTTATTATAGTTTTAATTCTTTGTAGCTACTGCGATTAATAATATCTTCCATGCAATGCATAAATAAACGCTTTTGTTAATAGTTACTTAATATTATTTAATATTCCCCTGCTGTGTTCCAGAGGCAATTGTTGAGAAGATTAACTAAAGCTTGAGCGGTTGCGATTTCGCTCAAGCCAATTTGGAGTTTTGACGAAACTCCTACAAACTTTAATTTGCTTCTTGCCACTCATCTATGCTTCTTCAACCTCAAGTTGAGCCATAGTCACTGCGTCAAAAGCAAAAGCAAACACTAAAGGCATGGGACACTTGAGTAAATATGTAGAAATCACCGCTAAAATAGTGCAAATCAAGGCTGAAATTGACCAGAATAGTTCTTGTGATGTAAAACCTTTTTCAGCCTTAATTAATCTTAAGACTTTATATGGAATTGGCTCAGGAATTACTGCTCCTGGAGGAAAAGCCCAGTAATTGTTACAGCGCTCAACAAACAAATCTGTCCAGCCATTTTCTTGGCACCATTCCTCGATCCATGTTTCGCAATAATGTTTCATCTTGAGGCTGGAGATTTGATTGAGAAGGTTACGCATCATGTTTAGGGAATGAATATAAATAGTTGACTTTGGACAAATATTAGGCAAATCCTGAATCGTTTAGCAGATAGCTATAACACTAAGGATATAAAGGATTTGTGAAGCTTTGTAAATATATGTTTTTAACTGCATACACAACAATTGCTTCACTAACAGATTAACAGCATCTTGTTTATTCTTGCGTCAAAAGAAAATAAACTTTACTTATTAAAAAACAAATAAATAAAATTAAATTAATCTGAGAGTGATTACTCACAATAGTTAATTAAATCTGAAAATATACAAACAATCTAACCAATATACTGGAGAAATCCAACTATTAATTGTTAATTTTTTTTAAGGAAGAATAGAGAACAATAAATAGGGATGGGATGTACCAAGAACCCCTAGTACCGCTGCCTTGGAAGTCAAAAGTCAACTGAAGGAAGAGGGTTTGAGCACAAGAGGGTTTGAGCACAAGAGGGTTTGAGCGGTTTTATGTTTGTCAGGAGCTTGGACTCTTCCCAAACTCCTTCCGTCGTAAACGACGCTTAACCTATATCCATGAAGAAGAAGGGAAAAAGGAAAATCGTCCTTGTGCATAAGTGCCTCCTTCCACTCTACTCAAAGCCGTTACCGCGTCTACCTTCCATATCCGTTGGCTTCAGCCTTAGGTCAAAAGTCTTGTTTTTTCTTGCTTTGACGTTTTATAAATGGTTGCTTTATTTACGCCGTACTGTACTAGCCTAATTAAGGCTGATTAAGGCTAATTTAGTCGGAGGATGAACTGAACAATGGTAGTATTACTGTTGGAGTAGGAATTATATTGGGGTAGAAACTCGTAATTTTCTAGGGTGCAATGAAGCGTGTTGGTGTAATTGGTGGCGGACAACTTGCCTGGATGATGGGGATTGCAGGGAAGAAGCTAGGAGTAGAGTTGGTAGTGCAAACTCCGGGCAAAAAAGATCCAGCTGTGGAGATTGCTAAGGATGTGATTTTTGCCCCAGTTGATGATGCCACTGCCACAGGGGAGTTAGCCAAAAAATGTGATGTTATCACCTTTGAAAACGAGTTCGTGGATCTCCAAGCCTTGTCAGTTCTAGAACAGCAAGGGGTTTGTTTTCGTCCGCGACTGCAAGCTTTAGCTCCTCTTTTAGATAAATACCATCAGCGCTGCTATTTACGAGATTTGGGTTTACCCGTTCCTCAATTTGACCTTTGGCAAGGAGAATCTCCACAATTAGATTTTCCTGTAGTTATCAAAGCTCGCCGTCATGGTTATGATGGTCAGGGTACTTTTATTATTAAGGATTTTCAGACTTTCAAAGAAAAATTTGCATTTCTAAATATAAAAGATAATTTACATCCAGCAGACTTTTTATTAGAAGAATTTATTCCTTTTGCAAAAGAACTGGCGGTAATTGGGGCACGTTCTGTAAATGGTGAAATTTCCACTTTTCCAATAGTAGAAACCCAACAAGAAGAACAAGTTTGTCGGCGTGTAATTGCACCAGCAGAAATTACAAGCAAACTAGCAGCACAAATCGATAGTATAGCACAAACTCTCCTAAATAGCCTAGAATTTGTGGGAGTTTTGGCAATTGAATTATTCCTGACACAGGATGACAAAGTGCTGATAAATGAGATTGCCCCCCGTACTCACAATTCTGGTCATTTTTCCCTGGATGCCTGCGAAACTTCTCAGTTTGAGGAACATTTACGGGCAGTATGTGGGTTACCTTTGGGGAATTCTAATTTAATTTGTCCCTGTGCTATTATGGTCAATTTGTTGGGTTACGAGAAGTCAAGAAATGACTACATAACTCAACGGCAGCAAATTGCACAAATCCCCAGCACTCGCGTTCACTGGTATGGAAAAATAGAATCCCGTCCAGGACGAAAACTGGGGCACGTCACGGTTTTATTAGAAGAATGGAGTTATGATAAAGCAATGGCGATCGCCCATAATATAGAAGCTATATGGTATTATAGACATTCTACTTGACTACTTGAAACTAGAAAAATTGGCATTGGTGAATTAAGGAATCAATATGAGTAGGGTAGGCATTTTGCCTGCCTTGTCAAATACAAGAGACGGGGATTGCGACCCATCCCACAAAACCATCAAAATCATCCCCCACTTATGCAACGCCGAAAAATTTTCTAATTTTGTAGACACAACAGCATTTTTGATGGTTATAATATATTAGTTATACTGCGACGTTGGTGACTGCCAATAAGTTTTTTGATCTATGAATTTAAGAATAAGGGAACCAATGGTTTCTCGTGGCAGTAAACCGGGCTTGTACCCGGAAACTTTAAACGTAGAGCATCGGTGCCCACCTGGTTTAAACCAGGTCATAAACTGAGGTAAAACGGCGTTGCGGTAAACTCAAAATTTTCAGCTCCCAAAGTCAGATTTGACTAGGGAGCTTTAACTTTTGGGGAGATGGGGAGATGGGGAGATGGGAAGGAACAATGACTACTCCCTTCGCGTCGCGTGCGCTCTGCGCTTAGACGCGAAAAACACAAAGGAAGAAGAAAAAGAATATAGGTAATCTTAGACCGGGAAGGGAGTAATGACTAATGATTAATGACTAATGACAGGATATCAATTCTGGAATTCTTGGGTTTTGTGAAAAAAATGTATCAATTGATTCTAATTGGGTTACAGATAAGAGTTAGAATTTTACGAATATAGATTTATTGTGGTTAAAGCCAATATAATTTGTTACAACAACTTATTACTGAAGTGTTTCCAGCCTCGGTCTTCAAGTTAGACAATGGTTTAACATTCATTCATCAACAGATTCCTCATACTCCTGTAGTGGTGACGGATGTTTGGGTGCGTGCTGGCGTTACTTGCGAACCAGAACCTTGGTTTGGGATGGCTCACTTTTTAGAACACATGATTTTTAAAGGTACAGCAAAGCTATCTCCTGGGGTGTTTGATCGGGAAATTGAAAACCGAGGTGGGGTAACAAATGCGGCTACAAGCTACGATTATGCCCATTATTCTCTGACAACAGCCACTTCCCATGTTCAGGATACTCTACCTCATTTGGGAGAGTTGCTGCTAAATGCAGCTATTCCAGAGGATGAATTCATACGGGAAAGAGATGTGGTGTTAGAGGAAATCCGTCAATCCTATGACGATCCCGATTGGATTGGATTTCAGTCTGTGTTGTCAAGCATATACCAAAAGCATCCCTATGGACGTTCGGTGCTGGGTAGGGAACAAGATTTAATGCAACACTCTCCAGCAGACATGCGCAGCTTTCACCGTACCCACTACCAACCAGAAAACATGACGGTAGTAATTGTTGGTGGAATTGACAAACAGGAAGCATGGGAGTTGGTAAATGATTCCTTCAGTGATTTTTCTCAACCATCGGCTTGTCCGCAGTCAAATAAATTACGTTATCCAGAAATATTTGGAATTCGTCGTCAAGAGTTGAAATTGCCAAGATTAGAACAGGCAAGGTTGTTGATGGCTTGGCAGGTGCCAGGGGTAGAAAAAATACGTAGTGCTTATGGTTTAGATTTGTTGTCAGTATTACTTGCTGAAGGACGAACTTCTCGGTTGGTGAGGGATTTACGAGAAGAACGTCAATTAGTGCAGGGGATTTGCAGTAATTTTTCCCTACAACGGGAATCTAGCCTATTTACAATTACCGCATGGCTGGAACCGGAAAATTTAGAACGAGTGGAGTCTTTAATCAAACTACATCTGGATGATTTACTTTCCCATGGCATAAATAGAGAGGAACTTGCTCGCTGTCAGAGGCTGTTGTGCAATGATTATGCTTTTTCTACGGAAACTCCCAATCAACTTGCTGGTCTTTATGGTTACTACAATACCATTGCCCAGGCGGAATTAGCTGTTACATATCCCCATCAGATTCAGTCCTTTGATGCTCAAGAACTGCAACAATTAGCTGTGGACTATGTTTCTCTCCATAATTATGCAGTAACTGCGATCACACCTGCTTAGGGCTATGTAGGATGATTAATTTGTTTTTGGTTGTTTATCAATGACAAATGACAAATAACAAATGACAACTGGCAACTAACAAATGACAAGCTTGCAGCAACAATCGAATGTCCATCGCACAGTACTCAACAATGGTATTGTAGTGCTGGTAGCAGAAAATCCTACTTGTGATATAGTCGCAACCCGGATTTTTATCCGTGCTGGTAGTTGTTACGAAAATCGGCAACAAGCAGGATTAGCACATTTGTTATCCGCAGTACTCACCAAGGGATGTGAAGGACTTTCTAGTCTGGAAATTGCTGAAAAAGTCGAGTCTGTGGGAGCGAGTTTGGGTGCAGATAGTAATGCTGATTATTTTTTACTTTCCTTAAAGACAGTAACTGGAGATTTTCCAGAAATATTACCATTAGCAGCACGGATTTTGCGATCGCCCACTTTTCCCGAAATGGAAGTAGAACTAGAAAGGCGAATCGCTCTCCAAGATATTCGTTCCCAAAAAGAACAACCCTTTAGTGTTGCTTTTCAGCAGTTGCGGGGAGTAATGTATCAAAATCATCCCTATGGTACGTCGGTGTTAGGTGATGAAACAACAATGAGTAGTATTAATCGCCAGGATTTGGTAGATTATCACCAAACCTATTTCCGACCAGATAGAGTAGTAATTAGCATTGCTGGCAGAATTACAACTGCAGATGCAACGACCCTAGTGGAAACAGTTTTCGGTGATTGGCAAAACCCTAAAGAATCTTTGCCACAACTAGAATTTCCCACCATTCGAGTAGAACCGCAGCCAGTAATCACTCCCCAGCAAACACAACAATCAATTGTGATGTTGGGTTATTTAGGCACATCTGTACATGCTGATGATTATCCAGCATTGAAATTGCTTTCCACCTACTTAGGCAATGGGCTGTCTAGCCGTTTGTTTGTGGAATTACGTGAAAAGCGGGGTTTAGCTTACGATGTATCTGCCATATATCCTACACGACAGTTTCCCGCACCATTTGTGGTTTACATGGGTACAGCCCCGGAAAACACGGACATAGCTATTTCCGGATTGCGTCAAGAAGTTGATTTATTATCTACCAATCCCTTAGAACCAGAGGCACTGCAATCTTCAAAAAACAAGATATTAGGTCACTACGCTCTCGGTAAACAAACTAACGCTCAAATAGCCCAAATTTATGGTTGGTACGAGATTTTGGGGTTGGGGATTGAATTTGATATTCTGTTTCAGCAGGCGATCGCATCTGTAAGTGCTGAAGATGCTATTGCAGTGGCTATGCGCTATCTAGGAAAACCTTACATATCTTTAGTTGGTCAAGAAGAAGCATTAAACAATACAAAGATGTTGTTGTAGAAGCTAGTACCCTTACTACAAACACTATCAATATGCCAGTTGCGTAAGTCCTAATACTGCTAGAGCAACAATTATTTATTCTAAGTGTCAGGAAATGACAATATTTTTTATGTCAGGAAATTTTTACATAAAAAATGGCAGGGTAAACCAACGGATAGTCTTATTCTAGCAGAAAATCGGGGGTTGTAAACCCTAAAATCTCGTCCGCTGCCAAATGAGAACGATTATTAAAATCAGTTTTTTTCTTAGGAAAATATCATTTTGGGGATTTGATGGAAATTTTATGAAAATTTTACAATTAAGTATTCAAGGTGTGGCGTAAGTCCTAATACTGCTAAAGCAACGATTATAATCAGCGTGTCTTATTCTAAGTGTCAGGAAATGACTATATTTTTGTGTCAGGAAACTTTGACATAAAAAATGGCAGGGTAAACCAACGGATAGTCTTATTCTAGCAGAAAATAGGTGGTTGTAAACCCTAAAATCTCGTCCGCCGCCAAATGAGAACGATTATTAAAATCAGTTTTTTTACTAGGAAAATATCATTTTGGGAATTTGATGGAAATTTTATGAAAATTTTATAATTAAGTGTTCAAAGTGTGGCGTAAGTCCTAATACTGCTAGAGCAACGATTATAATCAGCGTGTCTTATTCTAAGTGTCAGGAAATGACTATATTTTTGTGTCAGGAAACTTTGACATAAAAAATAGCAGAGTAAACCAACGGATAGTCTTATTCTAGCAGAAAATTGGGGGTTGTAAACCCTAAAATCTCGTCCGCCGTCAAATGAGAACGATTATTAAAATCAGTTTTTTTCCTAGGAAAATATCATTTTGGGAATTTGATGGAAATTTTATGAAAATTTTACAATTAAGTGTTCAAAGTGTGGCGTAAGTCCTAATACTGCTAAAGCAACGATTATAATCAGCGTGTCTTATTCTAAGTGTCAGG
>JASJCY010000128.1 GCA_030065825.1 Nostocaceae cyanobacterium
ACTAGTGGTTTGTCCCATTAATTCTGAGGGGTTTCCATCACACCCACCTGGGACTATAAGTCCCAGTCTAATAGTCAAAGTCATATAAATATGACTATAAAACTAGCCATCAAAACTAATGGGACAGAACACTAGGGAAGAACCATAAAAATGATTTGTTACTGAGGGAATTTAGGGTTCGCGTAGGGTGAGCTTTGTTCCAAATCCTCTGTTTTATAGAAAGTTTTGGTTTGTCAAGCATAAACATGCAAATAATTATGCATTAACTGGCTAGACTTAGAAATCAATAAGTTAGCATAATACAAATATTGCAGCCAAGCAGCCAAATAACAAGGTTCATGCATAATTAATTTATAAGTATTTAAGTATATTTTTTCTATTTATTCATATTTGAACAATTTATTTTCTGAAAATTGTTTATGTCATTTTATTTTTCTGAACAATATCCCTATTCTTTCTAAGATAATTCATGAAAACCAAAGTCCAAAGCCAAACATATTCATCATCTCATTTCACTCAAAAATCTCACCACAAAAATAAAAATAGTTTCTTATTGTGGCTATTGGGATGTCTTTGCTTAGGAGGAACAATATATACAGGACACCATTTGCTGATTGCTAATATTCCACAAAATCAAAATCAATTTTTAACCGTTCCAGTAGAAAAACAGAACTTAATAATTACAGTTTCAGCTAACGGTACTGTTCAGTCAGAACGCACAGTTAATGTTAGTCCAAAAAATGCTGGTATTTTAAAAAGCTTGTTGGTTAATGAAGGCGATTTCGTTAAAAAAGGGCAAATAATTGCTTATATGGATGACTCAAATTTACAAGGAGAATTTATCCAAGCAAAAGCACAATTAACTTCAGCAGAAGCAAATTTACAAAAATTGATGTCAGGAAATCGTCCTGAAGATATTATCCAAGCACAAGCACAGTTAGAGGAAAGCCAAGCTAATCTGAAAAAATTAATATCGGGAAATCGTCCTGAAGATATTGCTCAAGCACAAGCACGTTTAAAAAAAGCACAGTTAGCTTTGAAGCAAGCAGAAGAGGAATTGCAACGCTATCTACAATTATTTAAAGTAGGTGCAATATCACGTCAAAACTTCAGTAATTATCAAACAAATCGGGATAAAAACATATTGGAAGTACAAGAAGCTCAACAAGCTTTAGCATTACAAAAATCAGGTACGCGCACAGAAGATATTGAACAAGCAAAAGCAAAGGTAAAACAGTTAGAACAAGCCTTAAAATTGACTCAAATTGGAGCGCGAAAGGAAGATGTTGCACAAGCACGCGCTCAAGTAAACTCTGCACGAGGTTCGCTACAGACTATTCAAGCTCAAATCAATGATACAGTCATTAGGGCACCATTTGATGGTTTAGTAGCGAAAAAATATGCAGAACCAGGTTCGTTTGTCACACCAACAACTGCAGGAAGTGTTGTGTCTTCTGCACTTTCTTCTTCGATTTTATCGTTGTCAGCAAAAAATCAAGTAGTAGCGAATTTAGCTGAATCGAGTATTTCCAAAATTCGGATTGGTCAAAAGGTAAAGATTTTAGTAGATGCTTATCCAGAAAAAACTTTTGTAGGGGAAGTATCACAAATTGCTGCTCAAGCAACTATTGAGCAAAATGTCACTAGTTTTGAGGTGAAGGTAGCTATTGTTTCTGATAATGCAGGATTATTAAAATCTGGGATGAATGTATCTGCAGAATTTCAAATTGGTCAATTAGAAAATACTTTAGTTGTGCCAACTGTGGCAATTATGCGTCAACAAAATCAAAGTGGTGTGTTTGTTGTTGGGACAGACAAAAAGCCAAAATTTGTCCCTGTTGAAACTGGCGTTACTGTTAAGAACAAAACTCAGATACGTTCTGGAATAACTGCTGATAAACAGGTTTTGATTAGTTTTCCACCAGATATGAAACCCAATTCTCAACCACAAGGTATGTTTCCACCTGCTCCATAAATTAGTTTAAATAATTGTCTAAATTGGTATGATTTAACATCAAACATATAGATATTGGGAGGTTTATAATGATTTTAAATTCACACAAAAATCAAGTTTCAATTTACTATGTAGAAATATTTTCTATGGCAATAGAGGTATTGTGGAGAAATAAATTACGCACGGGTCTAACTATGTTAGGAATGGTTATTGGTATTTCTTCTGTAATTGGTATTACTTCTATTGGTCAAGGTGTGCAAAAAGCTACGGAAAAAGAGATTCAATCATTAGGCACAAATGTATTACAAATATTTCCTGGTGATGCAGTTAGAGGAAATGTTAGTCAAGGACTAGGTTCGACAAGTACTTTAACTTGGGAAGATGCTAAAGAAATTGCTTTGCAAGCACCATCTGCGGAGGTTGTTTCTGCTTATTTACAAAATCAAGGACAAGTAGTTTATGAAGATAAAAATACTTCTACAACTATTTATGGTACTGATTTAAATTATCCTGAAGTTAGAAATACTTATCCACAAACTGGAAGATTTTTTAATCAAGGGGAATTGAATGCTAGGAAGCAAGTAGTAGTATTAGCACCTACCGCTAAACGTAATTTATTTGGGGATAATAATAATGTTGTTGGTCAAATAATTAGAATTCAAGGTGAAGCTTATGAAGTCATTGGAATTATGGAACCTAAAGGTTCACAAGGTCCTATAGATAGAGATGATGGAGTGTATATTCCCCTAACAACTATGTCCGCAAGGATTGTAGGTAACAATGCTTTAGCTGGTATTTCAGTTAATACTATTTTAGTTAAATCTAGAAATCAAGAACAATTAATGGCGGCTCAATTTCAAATTACGAATTTATTACGTATCCGTCATAATATCTACCCACCCCAAGCTGATGATTTCCGAATTACTAATCAAGCTGATATTATTAAAACTTTTACAAATATAGTTAGTTTGTTGACAGTGATGGTGGTTGCTATTGCTGGAATTTCTTTGGTTGTTGGTGGAATTGGAATTGCAAATATTATGCTGGTGTCGGTTGTGGAAAGGACGCGAGAAATTGGTATTCGTAAAGCTGTGGGAGCGAATAATTCTGCAATTTTAAATCAGTTTTTAGCTGAGGCTATTATTATTTCTAGTTTAGGAGGTGTAATTGGTATGGGAGGTGGTATTTTAATTGCTTTTAGTGCAGCAACAGTTTTTAACTTTCCTTTTGTGATTTCAGTTTCATCAATTGTGATTGGTTCTGGACTTTCTTTTGGTGTCGGTTTATTAGCTGGAGTGATTCCCGCACGTAATGCAGCTAAATTAGACCCGATAATGGCTTTACGTAGTGATTAATTAAGTACCTGGGCAAAATTAATTAGACCTTTTTTTGAGGTAGGAAACAGAAAACAGGGAATAGGGAACTCTTAACAGGTTATATAACTCGATAGTAAATATATAAATAATTTTGCATAAGTACTTATAAGTTAAGTAGGTAGGTACAAATAAAGCGAACTAGTTAGGGTCGTCATTTGTCATTTGTCATTGGTAAAGGTTTCACTCTTTATTTAAGTTTCGTAATATAGTTGTGTTTATTTCCGCTTACTTACTTAAATTCATTTCAAAATTTATTTAACGAAACTACTGTCTCAAAGCTTAAATTTACCTTTTTACATACTACCCTTAGAGGATGTTTAAAAAGTATTATGTCTAACATCACAACCCTAAAAACCTAACCCCTAACCCCTAACCCCTCTCCTACCCTCACCCCTAACCCCTCTCCTACCCTCACCCCTAACCCCTCTCCCAATGGGAGAGGGGAATAACGAGAGGGGAATAACGAGAGGGGAATAACGAGAGGGGAATAACGAGAGGGGAATAACGAGAGGGGAATAACGAGAGGGAAGCGGAAAAACTTTTAATGCTGGAAGGGGAACAGAAAGATAGGGGTTTCAAAGTCTGTTTCCTCCTAGGAGAGAGATAAGAAGTGAGGTTTTTTCGTAAAGCTTTAGACTTGACAAACAACTTCTTAGGAGTCTTAAATTTATACGGTTTCGTTTAGCTATTTGAATTGGCTGTACCGTACTTGTTATCCTCAATAAACAGTGTGAAAAAGGGTAGATAGGAAAAAACTGAATAATCTTTTAATTAATTCTCAAGGTATTTGATTTGGAAAATAGAAGATATGATTTATCTGGAAGAGATTACCAAAAATTATCGTTTAGGAGAAGTTAATATTCCTATACTTAAAGGCATTAATTTGTCTATTCAGTCAGGGGAATATGTCGCCATTATGGGTGCATCAGGTTCAGGTAAATCTACACTGATGAATATTCTTGGTTGTTTGGATCGTCCAACAGCAGGACAATATATTTTTGAAAATAGAAACTTAAGTACTTTTAATGATGATGAGTTAGCATATATCCGCAATAATAAAATAGGTTTTGTATTCCAACAATTTAATTTATTACCTCGTTCAACGGCTATAGAAAATGTTATGCTGCCTATGGTTTATGCTAATATTCCTAGGCAAAAACGCCGCAAAAATGCAGAACAAGTATTGACAAGAGTCGGATTAGTTGAACGGATGTTTAATTGTCCAAATCAACTCTCTGGAGGACAACAACAAAGAGTAGCAATTGCAAGAGCGTTAGTTAATGAACCAGCTTTAGTTTTAGCGGATGAACCTACTGGTGCATTAGATAGTCAAACATCCCAAGAAGTAATGGATTTGCTATCAGAATTAAATCAACAGGGAATTACTATTGTGATAGTAACTCACGAAGAAGATATTGCTGTTCAAACAAAACGAATTATTCGAGTCCAAGATGGTTTAATTGTATCTTAATTCATTAAGGCTGATGTAAATTAGAAGCTGGAACAACGCAGTCTCTCCCTCTTCCTTCGCTTTGACCTTCTGCAATGTTTGATGGTACAAATACTGCTGCTTGCCTAATTTGGCTGGTTAAGCCATATAATTCAGATTTAGGAAAATCTTGAGTTAGTTGGTAGCAAAGAACGGATAACTCTATTCCACGTTTCCAAATAAATTGTTCTCTATGGCTCATGATGTTTGATGTTTGAAGTTTGATGTTTGATGTTTGAAGTAAATAATTATATCTTACTCCCTTCCCGGTGTAAGATTACCTATCTCTGTTTATTTCTTTCCTCTGTGTTCTCTGCGTCTGGAGTGGTTTTTTTTCGGTATTATTCTAGCGGGAAGGGAGTAGCTTAAACCTTCTTCCTTCTTCCCTCTTTCTTCTTCCTTGAAGGTCGAAGACCTTCGGTCAATGTTAGTTTTGTCAGACTACTGAACCCTGAATCACTTGTCAAAAATTATAACCCCAATTTCTCTAATAAGTTGGGGTTCTTAACAAGTAATATCAGATATATTTTGATTACCTAACGTCAGATTAAATTTAATTAGTAGGGGTAATTTATGATTACCTCTACCAATATTGTTATATATTTAAAGTGACATATCTTAAAGCAATATTGTGTTCAAATCAGTCTTAATATTGTTGGCTAATTGCAAAGAATAGAGATTTGCATATACTCCCCTTTGATTCATTAATTCTGTATGGGTTCCTTGTTCAATAATTTGTCCTTGCTGAATGACTAATACCTTGTCTGCATTGCTAACAGTAGTCAGACGGTGAGCGATAATAAAGCTAGTCCGACCTTGAAGTAAATTCGCGATCGCTTGTTGGACTAAATTCTCGGTTTGGCTGTCGATGTTACTGGTTGCTTCGTCCAAAATCAAGATTCGTGGATCGATCAGAACTGCACGGGCTATACTGATTAATTGCTGCTGTCCTTTGCTGAGATTGACTCCATGTTCTCCTAATTGTGTATTGTAACCTTGGGGTAAGGTCAAGATAAAGTCATGAATATTGGCAATTTTTGCTGCTGCTTCAATTTCTGCTATGGTTGCTTGGGGGTTGCCAAAAGCAATATTTTCAGCAACGCTACAGCTAAAAATCACGGTGTCTTGGGAGACAATACCAATTTGACGACGCAAACTTGCTTGAGTGACTTTTCTGATATCGATGTCATCAATTTTGACTGTACCGTTTGTGACATCATAGAAGCGGGAAAGCAAGCTAATTATGGTGGTTTTTCCTGCACCTGTTGCTCCGACTAATGCGATCGCTTGTCCTGGTTGAGCATTAAAGGTTACTTTGTTTAAAATTTTTTGACCGGGTTTATATTCAAAGCTGACATCCTCAAACTGTACTTTACCCTGAATTGCTGGCATTGTGGTGGCATTTGTGGCATCTTGTAGTTGGACTGGTTGATCTAAAAGTAGAAAAATCCTTTCTAATCCAGCTAATGCAGATTGTGCTTGGGTATAGAAGTGACTGATAATTTGGATGGGTTGAAAAAATTGCTGGACGTAAAATAAAAATGCGGTAATTGCTCCTACTGTCATGTTATTAGTATATATGAGAAAACCTCCACAGGCTAATACAATAGCAAGAGCAAGTGTATTCAGAAGGTCGATTGTTGGTAAGAAAGCAGAGGTAATTGCTGTAGCTTGGATATTTGCATTTCGGTTGTCTGCGTTGAGTTTGCGGAACTGTTGAATATTAAGTTGCACGCGGTTAAATGCTTGTACTTCCTGGATATTGTGAATATCTTCTGCAAATTTGCTGGAAAGTTGAGAAATTGTTTGTCGAGTTATGCGAAATTTTGCTCTAGCTAAACGGGCAAAAAGTGTAGTTACTAATAACATGATGGGTATCATGAGGTTAGTAAATAGACCTAATTGTAAGTTAATGGATAGCATAAAGATTGCGCTGACTAATAAGCCAAAAAAGCTACCAATAACTTGTGGTAAGATTGGGCTGAATAACTGGTTTAATGTATTGATATCACTCAGCAAGCGGCTCATTAAATCCCCTGCTTTACTGTTATCGAAAAAGCTCAGGGATAATGTTTGTAATTTGATTATAATTTCTTGGCGTAATTTTGTAAGTATACGCTGCATGATTATACCAACGCGAGCAATTAAAATGCGATTGGAGAAGAAACCAATTAAATGTACTATGGCGAGTAAAAATAGCATCCCGGCAAGTCGGGATAAATTGCTTTTGATGATTAAATTATCTATTGACCAACCTGTAAGAAAAGGTGCTATTGCTTGGGTGATGGCGTTAATGATAATTAATCCTATAATCACAGGAATTTCTTTGATGTATGGATAGAAATATTGACTAAAACGACGGATAATAGGTAATGATTTTTTTGCCTTGGAGGTAGATTCAAAAAGATTGTGGAGTTCTTTCATAAGTGGTAATTTTTTGTGCAAAGACTGATGTAGTAATGTTGATAGACTGTATATGGTTCAATACCGTACTGCTGCGCGTGATGCAAGCTACAGTTAAGCCTAAAAACCAAAAATACCGTAGGTTGGGTTGTAGCTTGCTTCCCCGCAGGGGTGGGACGAAACCCAACAAAGTCCTGAAAATGTTGGGTTTCGCTATCGCTCTACCCAACCTACAATTCTGATGTAGTAATGTTGATAGACTGTATATGGTTAACTAGGAATTAATTTTGTTTAGGAACTTACTTGAATTAATTTTCCTTCATCAAGTATAAAATTTTTATCTGCTCTTTTAGTGAGGGTATTGTTAATACGTTGACTGAGAAAAATTATGGTAGATTGACGCTGTTGGCTCAGGAAGTCGAAGGATTTTTGAATTAATGCTCCTGTCTTGGCATCAACAGCAGAAAAACTATCATCTACAATCAAAATTTTGTAGTCATTTAACAGGACGCGGGCAATAGAAATTCTCTGTTTCTGTCCTCCTGACAAACCAAGTCCCCGTTCTCCAATGACGGTATCGTAACTATTAGGTAGGTTTATAATAAAATCGTGAATTTGAGCAAATCTTGCTGCTTCAATTACCTTGGATAGAGGTGCATCTGGCAGTCCATAAGCGATATTTTCACGGATAGTTCCAGAAAATAAATTTGCATTTTGAGAAATCAAGCCAATGTGAGAACGCAAACTGTTTAAATTTAAAGAACGAATATCATAATTATCAATTTTGATTGTTCCATTTGTTGGTTTGTACAAGTGTGGTATCAATTTAGCAATTGTACTTTTACCTGCTCCCGTCATTCCTAAAATTGCAACTGTTTCCCCTGGTTGGATTGTAAATGAAACGTGATTAAGAGCATTTTCTTGCATTCCAGGGTAGCAGAAATCAACATTCTCAAAGGAAATTTCGCCTTTACATCTATCTAAAATAATTGAATTTGCAGATTCTTTTATTTCAATATCTGTATCTATTACCTGATAAAGTCTACTGGCTGATGCTGCGGCTTGGGCAACAGAGGAGAAGGCTAAACTAGTCTGAAGAATTGGTTGAATAATAAATACTAAATATGAATTAAATGCAATCAATTCTCCAACTGAAAATTTATTATGAATTACTTCTAGACCTCCATATCCAAAAATGACAACTGTAAGCAAGTTGCTCAACAAAAAAATCACAGGTAATGTATTGCGCAGTGCATAAATTGTTTTGATACTGGTAGAAATAAACTCTTGATTAGCAACTGTGTAACGTTGTATTTCTGTTTGTTCACGCACAAAGGCTTTGATTGTGCGCGTACCAAGTAAATTCTCCTCTAACACTCTGTTTAAGTCATCCAATTGCATCTGGACTTTAGCAAATAGGGGAGCATTTGTTTGGAAAAATTTTCCCAGTAAAATTAATGAAATCGGTATAATTAACAATGCTATGATTGCTAATTTCCAATTCATTGCTACTAAAATTACTGTACTGCTGAACAAGACTATTACAGCACCAAAAATTTGCAGAAAAGTTGTACCGATGAAAACACGAATTTGTTCGAGATCGTTACTCATGCGAGTCAGCAATTGGGATGTGGGGGTGCGTTCGTGGTAACTTAAGTTTAGATGCTGGGTTTGAATAAATAATGTATTTCTGAGATTATAAGCAATACCTTGAGATACGGTTTCTGCTAAAAAACTTTGTCCAAAATTGCACAATCCCCGAACCAAAGCTAGGAAAACCATCAATCCTCCACAACTGACAATCACCCGTAAGTTATTTTTAGCAATACCTCCATCAATTCCCCAGCGAATCAGTTGAGGAGTTAAGATATTTGCAACCGTTAGCATTAACAAACTTGCGATTGCAGCTAATACCATGATTGGGTATTTCTGCAACATTATCAAAATTCGCTGGAGTGCTTGAATGGACACATCTGTTTTTTGTTTCATAATTTCTTATGTTAATAATCTAGTGAATTAATTAGCGTTGATGGCATTTCAATTACATCAAGTCATATCTTGCACTATTCTCTAGGACCATTGAGAAACCGGGTTTCTTGGGAATAATTAAGTATTAAAGTCATAATTCTTCGTTAATAAACCCGGTTTCTGACTCAGGTGCAAGATATGAATAAACCAACTTTCTCTTGTGGGATTGATGTCTCATTTATGCTTGCAAAATTACCTTGCTTGACCGGAGGTCTTCGACCTTCAAGGAAGAAGGAAGAGGGAAGAAGAAAAAAGGAAGAGTGCTAAAATATAGTTAGTTAGTTCAAACATCGCGTCAGGTTATGGACGAACAATGAAGGGACAATGAGTATGTGAGTTTTCTTCAAATAGCTTTAGGCAGCTTGAGAGAACTTGATACACAACTAATAATTGCAAAACGAGTTGGTTTAGAAGCGTGAACCTCAACTATTTTCGCTCAGCAATGAATGAAGTTGATAAAATGCAAAGAATAATGGTTTCTGTGCCCAATAAATTGAAGAAATCTTCTAACAACTCAATTGGATTCAAACCTCGTCGTTTACGACGGGTAAAGTTTGGTAGGAGTACAAGCTTCAACACAAACATAAAACCGCTCAAACCCTCTTTCTTTTTCTCTCTTCCTTCCCTTTGACTTCATTAGCTGTTAACAATGTAGTTAGTGCATTAATCAGATAATTGCTTTCCTGAAAACTGTCAGTAACTTCTTCTTTGAAAAAGTTTTGCACCCTTTGTAACTCCGAAATCAGGGAATTTCGATCCCCCTCTATAACTAAGTTTGCTAATTTGTTACTGGTGTTAGCAAATTTAGCAATTGCATCTCGTCGTTCTTCGGTACCTGAGATAATATCTGCAATCATCGGTGCAGACTGAACAATTAAGCGGCTAATAATGGCAATTTCTTGTCTGTAAATGGGGGTTGAAAAATCTAAACTCCTGTGTATTTTGACATCTTCTGTTGATAAAAAATTACCTAAGATTAAGGTCGCAAAATGGCGGATTGCTTGCACAATCACCATCATTTCATCATGTTCTTCAGGAGAAGAAAAAACCAATTTTCCACCTTGAGTTTCTATCAAATCTAAAAACCATTGGAAATGCTCTGTCATCCGTCCCGGACATAGGACAATTTTTTGGGATAAGAAAGATGTAACCCCAGGACCAAACATAGGATGTAAGCTAATGACAGCACCACTATGATGTGAGAGCATGGCTTGGAGAATGGGAGATTTAATACTAGTAATATCAGCTAATGCTGTGGTTGGAGAGAGGTATTTAGAAGCTTTACTAATTACTTCTAAAGTGCAGTGAATGGGAACGCAAATTAGAACTAAATCTACTTGATTTAATAAATATTCTGCTTGCTCCCAATCACCAGCATCCAAAATATTAACATCATGTCCAGCAGCAAATAATTGTTGTGCAAAAAAGCGCCCCATTGCACCTTTACCACCAATTATAGTAATTCGTCGTGGTTTTATATGTGTTAATGATGATTTTTGATGAGCAAGAGCAGCGGTACAACCAATTACAATATTTTGCCAGATGAAATTAGGGACTCCAGCTTGTTTGAGAGCAGTTTGGTAATTAGGTAATGTTGTTTCTAAATTAGTAGTTGATTCTGCTAATATTGCGATTCTTTGGCTTAAGATTTGAATTAGTTGTTGGTCAATTTGCCTGAGTTTATGTTGCATTTTTTGATGTCCAAGAATGAATTTATATCATGTAAAGTAAACCTAAAACCGAAGAAATCGGGTTTTGGGGGATGAAGTATCTAAATTTATTCTGCTTAGATGAGAAGCCCGGTTTATCGTTACACCTATATACTTGAAATTTACTTGATCAATTGTCTCTCAGATGTGAAGCTAAGAAATATCTTCGATTGCAGTTTCAACAGGTTTTTCAAATTTAACTGGACCCATAGTTCTGGGAAAATCCCAATAAGGATGAACAGACATTAATGCTTGATTGGGAACATTTTTTGGTTGAGCTACGGAATTTTGAAAAGTATTTGCAGGATATCGAAAACGAACTGATAGGGCATATTTTGATTGACGAGCAACTTTAGGTAAAAAAAGAATAAATTCATCGTCTTGGGGAGAATCTTTAGGAAGATTAGGAGAAGCTTTGACTAATTCCGGACGCAGTAAAGTGACAATGGTTCTAGCTTCATCATGGTTTTTTCTTTTTGGAGTTTGGGAACCATGTTCGGAGATTTTATCTTCAATATTAACGGCATATTTTACTACCGAATTATCATATTCCCTCAACATATCTGGACGAATTGGTGCACCTCCACGAATTGAGTCATCAAAAATAAAATAGCCGTTGACTTTATCCCCATGAAAATTAAATTTATGTAGGGCTGCATGGGCTGGATGACTATTAGTTAGTCCTTGAAGGAAAAGGATTGTCAGACTTAAAACAGATGCAATTACTAATCTTCTCCAGAATCTCATGATTTTCTCTCCTTATTCTTGTTTGTTGGAAGTGGTTATCGGTTATCTGAAATCTTGCACCTGTTAGGACTAAAGACATTGCCTTTCAATAAATATACATTTTTATCATTAATACGTAAAATAAGGGTCTATAAACTACGTATTGAATCAAAAGATGTATTATTTTTTGATTGCCTCTTGCAAGTGCAAAAACCGGGTTTTTCGTTAACTAAATATGAAAGTGATACTTTGCCAATCAAAACCCGGTTGATTCTAATTTTGCTTAATCAGATATCTTTTCTATCTTTGTTTGTACGCTTCCTGTAAATACAGCTTTACCTAATGTTCTCGGAAATTCTACTTCCGGGAAGATTTCTACTTCCGCGTTGCTAGGGACAGTAGTTGGTAGTTTTGTCGAACCATGAAAAGTTTCTGTGGGGTATTTAAAATAGCTGACTAAGGAATACTTTGATTTTGGTTGTCTTTCAAAACTACGTACTTGTAAGAGAAACAAATCCTTTGGTTCTAAAACATTGTGTTCCTCATCTTTTCCATATACCTTGTCATGTTGTGCTCGAATTTTTGCTAGTATCTTATCCTCTTTTCTAGCTAAAAAAACTATGGCGTTACTAACTGTGCCTTGAAACAATCCTTTTTCACCCAAATCTATTTTATAATCCCTTCCTCCGCCATAATACTGGGTCATATAAGGTGATTTAGTTTTACCCTTAGCAGCAGCATCATATATCATGTGACCATTGATTCCTTCACCATTAAAAGTGAATTTGTATGTAGCTGCTTCAGCGGGAGATATATTTATTATTCCTTGCATCAAAAAGACCGCAATCACAATTACTAATACAGCGGATATCTTTTGCCAAAATTTCATACAAACCTCACAAAATTATCGATAAATGGAGTTGATTTCTTTCTATCTTGTGCATGGGAAAAAAACCGGGTTGATTGACCGAAGGCTTCTGCGAACGGATATGGAAGGTAGATGCGGTAGCGGCTTTGAGTAGAGTGGAAAGAGGCACTTATGCATAAGGACGATTTTCCTTTTTCCCTTCTTCCTCATGGATATAAGTTCTTCGTCGTTTACGACTTTATGAGTTTAAGAACACTCCAAGCTTCAACACAAACATAAAACCGCTCAAATCCTCTTCCTTCTTCTCTGTTCTTTCAGTTGACAATCATCAATCATTAAAGTCCTATTTTTTTGAAAAACCCGGTTTTTAGTTGTAATTAATTAGAAATGAGAATTTTCTGTTCCTGTAAAGAAACAGTCAGTGGAGAAGCAGGTGGAGTCCCTAACGCAACATCACCCCAACGCATGACGCTTGCACCTGCATTGGAAGAGGAACCCATAGTATAAACAAGAACTAAATCGTTTTCCCGGATTTTACCCCCTTGGGCTGCGTGGTAAAGATTAGCTATGGGGAAGGAAGGACCAATATTTGCATAGAGGGGATTGAGGTTAATAGTCCGCTGTGGATCGATATCTAATGCACGGGTGCAAACCCGGGAATACCAAGCACTGGGGGTGTTAAAAGCAAAAAAGTTAATTTGGTCTATACTGAGATTGGCATCTGCGATCGCACCATGACAACAAAGGCGAATAAATTTGACTGTTGTCTCGTGGAACATCTTGCTAGCGCCTTTACCACCCCGGATAAACATACGTATATTCCCTTGTTCGTCGGTGGTAAATTCGTTGTAAAAGGCACCGCAAGTTGCCGCCGTATTGGCGATTTTGGTGCCTAAAATTCCCTGATTGGGTTTGAGTTCCCCGACGATAAAGGCTCCCGCAGCATCACCCGATAGGAATGCGAGGGTATCATGTTCGTCGGTATAGCGGGAGTAGGTGGTGGAAACAACCACAAGGACGTTGCGATATTCTCCCGTCCTGACTAAGGAACAGGCTGTTTGCAAGGACACTAATGCAGATGTACAGGTTGACTCGATGTTCCAAGCTGCTCCCTGTATTCCTAATTTACCAGCAAGCAGGGCTGCATTTCCTGGGGTGACTTGTTCGGGAAATAAGGAGGTGACAAGCATTAAGTCGATATCCTGGGCTTTTAATTGTGCCGCTTGCAACACGTCCATAGCTGCTTTATATTCCAGAGATAGGGAGGTTTCTTCTGGACTGACTACCCGTCTCTCAACTGTACCGCGAAAAGGGTCAGACATGTAAGGGGCTACTTCTTGTGACCAGATATCTGTGTTGCGCTCGATGGTAGAATTATCTGTGATAAACAATCGAGCCAGGGTTTTTTGTTCCGCTTGTGCTACCAAATCGGGGTAGTTGTCCCGATAATAGTCATTGGTGCGGATAGTGCGAGGAAGATTGAGGGCGATCGCCCGAATGCCGACTGGTTGTAAATTCATGATTATTCTCCTTTTGATTCAATTGCTCCTTGTTGGATGAGGCTGCGAATTCTACCCCCAATAGGGGCAGGTTGGTTGGGGTCTATATGAATGTCAAGGACGAAGGGAACTGTAGCAGCTAGAGCTTTGGTTAAGGCTGCTTCTAGTTCTGATTCATTGCTCACATGGATACCCTCTGCACCCATACCCTTTGCCACTTGGACAAAATTGGTATTAGGTATCTCGGTGTCTACCCCTGTAAATCCTTGTAAATTCATCCCTTGGGCACACATATTGTATCGTCCGTCATTCAGTACAATCCACACTGCAGGTATGTTAAAGCGCACAGCGGTACTAACTTCGTTATTCATCAGCATTGCCCCATCTCCGACGATAGCAATGGCTTTTCCATTCCGTTCCCAAGCTGCTCCCACGACTCCGGTAACGGCGTGACCCATTGCTCCCACCCCGGTACTAATGCGGTAGCGTCCTGGTTCGCTAAAGCACAGTTGATTAGTTGCCCAGGCAAAGGAATTTCCTGCTTCTGCCAAGATGACAGCATCGCTACCTTCCACCATTACCTGTTGAATTGCAAACATCAAAACTTCTGGTCTGACTAAACCATCTGTATAGAGAGAAATCTCTGGTACTTCTTTCTGGGGCAATGTGGGTGAATTTAGCGGACGGTGGGGAAAGTATGTTAGTAGGGAATGGAGGAAAGCTTTGATGTCCGATTGAATTGAGAAAGTAGGTGCAGATGGGTAAGCAACTCCTGGCACTTCTGGGTCAATATCTACATGGATAAAACCACCAGTAGGTATCATTATGGGGTTCCAGAAAGAAGTCGGTTCTCCTAAACGAGTTCCCAGAACCAGGATGCGCTTGGGTGGTTGCGACTGCATATATGTGAGGACAGAAGTATGACCGCTAAACCCCGTAACTCCGATAAATTGGGGATGATTTTCGGGGAAAATGCCCTTACCACGGGGGGAGGACATCACCGCAGCACCCGTCCTTTCTGCCAATTGGCGAATTTCCGCTGCTGCACCCCTAGCACCAAAACCAACCCAAATGGCAAAGGGTTCTTGGGAAAGCAACCGCACACATTCAGCCATTGTATCCTCACTGGGGGCTAATTCTCCACGGGTAAATCCTGGTTGATATTGCCCTGTACAGGGTGTAGTTTGCATTGGGGTAGGAATACTGATGTGAGCAACAAAACCACCCGGTTGGGATAATCCTTGGGCAAGTCTACGATAAATTTCCGGGATTTCGTCCCCAGTTTCCACAATAGTAGCATAGTGAAACAGGGGTCCGGGGGTAAATAAACCGGATATGGGCATGGTATGAGCGCTGGTTTCTTGACAGGCATAACGTCCACGATTTCCCGTGGCAGTTGTCGCAGATATGAGGATTACCTTTGCCCCTTCTCCCCTGGCAGCTAGTAATCCAGTCAGTGCATTAGTGATACCCGGACCTGTAGTCACGAATACGACCACTGGGCGATCGCTAGCAAAATGGGCTTCACAAGCTGCAAAGGCTGCTCCCGATTCGTGACGGAAGTGCAGAACGTCAATATTACTGCGGTTGAGGGCTGCCCAAAGAGGTCCAATTCCCCCACCGGAAACACCGAATGCAGACTTGACTCCCATATCTTCTAACATTTTGACCACAGTTTCTCCAACTGTGAGTTGAGTTGATGTTAATTGGGTGGGTTTTGTGTTTCCGGGAGGAGAGAAAATGGAAGATGCAGAGGATGAATTTGTAGTTGTGGGATAGGATTTGGTATTCATGTTTGTAACAGGTTTAATTTGCATCAAAAATTGCAGAACAAAAGAATCTCAAAAACCGGGTTGTTAAATAAAACATTTATTTTTTACCATTAGTAAATTTCAACAAATCCGGTTTTTAACCAACAGGCAAAATTACGGTTTGCGAGCGGTGATAATACTCCAGTAGCTGGAAGCAGGTTTAATTTCAATGTCTATAAAACCAGCCTGTTGCAACATCATTGATAATTCATAACCGGAATATTGCTGACCTCCTAAACTCAAAGATGTACTCATATGGTGAGCGGCGACTGGGAAAGGTCCTGTTTTCTCGTCATTAAAGAGCATTTCGTGGAGAATAATTCGCCCTCCTGGGGGTAAACTATCAAAGCTTTTTTGGGTGAAAAATTGACATTTTTCTGGTGACCAATCATGATAAACGGCACTATAAAAATGAACATCGGCTGTGGGAAAGGAATCTTTCCACATATCAAATTCCTGTGTTTTTATGCGATGTTGTAAACTATATTTGGCGATGAATTCCTCAGCTATTTTGTAGACTGGGGGCAAATCAAGGAGAATGGCTTGTAAGTTCTGCCATTTTGAAACTGCACCAATGGAATGGGCACCGGAACCACCACCAATATCCAGGAATATTTTATATGTAGATAAATCAATTAGTTCAGACCAAACTAATGCCGCTGCCATGCTGGGACCATGCATACTAGAGATAACTCCACGTATGAGTTTGAGATTATTACCAAAGGTAAGGGCACGAATTAGTTGATTATTTTGAGCCAGAGATTGCATCAATTGATTGCCGGGAGGAGTATTAGTAAATAATGCTTTTTTCAAGTTTTCAAATGATGATATATGTTTGCTGTCACGGAATATCATCATTTCCAATAAAGCACCAAAATATGCAGGACTAGTTTCTAGGAGATAATTCCTTGCAAGGGAACTAAGTGAGTAAACATTTTTTTCTACTTCTACCAATTCTAGAGAAACCAGTACTGCTAAAATACCTTCTGTTGGACGTTCACAAATTTTCAGCCCATGACAAATTTCTTTTAAGCTGCGTGCTTTTTGAGCCAGAAAAGGGAATAGTTTGATATCGTGGGCAAGGAGAAGTACTTTTAATCCGGTATCAGCAAATAGCAGATTCCACAATAGCCGTTCATCAGTTTTTGGTTTTTGAAGTTGGACAGATGTAGTTGAGTGTGTCATTGTGTGCATAATTTTTGATGTGTGTTAAGTAAATGGAATGAAATTTGTAGCTGTAAATTGTCAGAAATATTTATCTTGGCTGTGCTATGGGATGGTGTGTTACGCTATGGGATAAAAAACTCTACGTGTTTTGAGAGATTAAATACTCATCCTGTAGTAAAGGGATATTTAGATTAGAATTAACGGCAGAATCGTGTTCGCAAAGAAATCTTTTCATTACTTTTCCTGTGGGATTTTTGGGTAAGGAATTTACAAATTGGACTTGGTGGGGAATTTTGTATTTTGCCATTCTTTGAGAACAGAAATTAGTTATTTCTGACTGGCTCATTTGACTGCCAATTTTGCGTACAATATTGGCTTTAACTATTTCCCCTTTAATCGGGTCGGGAATTCCATAAACAGCCACTTCTGCAACTGCATGATGTTGGTAAATTACATTTTCAACTTCTGTGGGATAGACTTTAAATCCAGATACATTAATCATGTCTTTTAAACGGTCAGTAATGTAGAAAAAACCTTCTTCATCCATACGACCAATATCACCACTATGTAACCAACCGTTTTTAATTACCGCTTGAGTTTCTTGGGGACGATTCCAATAACCAATCATGACATTGGGACCTTTAATTACGATTTCTCCTAATTCCCCTGGTGATACTGAATTACCATTTGCATCAACAATTTGCATTTGTACATTTTGAATGGGAACTCCAATGGAACCAAACTTATATTGGAAATTGTGGTTATAACTAGCGCAGGGTGATGCTTCTGTTAAACCATATCCTTCATGAATTACTTTTTGATACTTTTCTTCCCACATATGGGCAATTTCTACGGGCATAGGAGCAGCAGCGCTAAAATAATATCGTAGGCTACTAAAGTTATATTTAGAAGTGTCTTGATTTAGCAAGCGGATAAATACAGTCGGGACTCCAAAAAACATTGTGACTTGATGTTTTCCAATGCTTTCTAAAACTGCTTCTAAATCAAATCGCCGTTGCAAAATGATAGTTGCACAAACATTGAGTCCAGCATTGAAAATCGCATTCTGACCAAAGCAATGAAACAGGGGGACATACAGCAGCAATCTATCATTATGATTCATTTTGCAACAGCGACTATGTGCAAAAATGTTAGTAATAATATTACCGTGGGAAAGAGTTGCACCTTTGGGAAAGCCTGTAGTTCCAGAAGTATAGACAATACTAGCAGGAGATTGCCATTGCATCTTTACAGCACGAAAACAAGGAGAACAATTGTCAATCAAAGCTGCAAAATCTATGTCGTTATCGTTATCGACTGCACCTCCAGCAATCAGGATATGTTGTAAGTGTGGTAAATTAGCCTCTTCCAACTGTAAACGTCCTGATTCTGTAGTCACAATTGCCTTAGCAGTACAATCATTGAGAACATAACTAACCTCCCCAGACTTCAGCATCACATTCAGGGAAACCGCGATCGCACCAATCTTGAGAATCCCCAAATAGGCGATGGCAAATTCTGGTATATTGGGCAGAAATAATGCTATGCGATCGCCTTGGGCAATTCCTAATCCCCGCAGTGCATTGGCAGTACGATTAGCTAATAGGTCGAGGTGCTTGTAGGTATAAGATTTATCTTCGTAGATTATAGCGGCTTTGTGGGGAAATAGTCGATGACCGCGCTCGATATGATCGGCTATATTCATGATTAGGTAATGGGTAATGGTTGAGGAGTTTGGAGTTTGGAGTTTGGAGTTTGGAGTTTGGAGTTTGGAGTTTGGAGTTTGGAGTTTGGAGTTTGGAGTTTGGAGTTTGGAGTTATAGGATTACTATTTGATTTTTGAATGTAACTCACTACATTCCCTGTTCCCTATTCCCTATTCCCTATTCCCTATTCCCTATTCCCTATTCCCTATTCCCCATTCCCTATCTCTTTCAAGTTAGATAAGATGCGAGTAATTGCAGTCACAATTTGTCCGCCATAAGCAATATCATCCGCAATTTTACTAATATGTGAATCTAAAGCTTGTTCGTTGTCATTCCATACATAGGGACGGTCTTGACTTGGTGGTCGTCCTACTACATTCCGCACCGCCATGTATAAATCTTGCGTTGCTGGGGACAAAGTGGCACGGGCATCATAATGTCCCACTACTGCATAGGTACGCAAATCCACCGCTTGCACTGCAAATATCAAAGCCACAGCCATATATTGTTGAAAAATCTCAATGCTAGTCCTGGCTAAATTTGCCGAAGCAAACCCCTGACTATTAATATTCTGATTGTATTGTTCCGCATGGGTAGGATATCTATCAGCGATGGAATTTCCATAGAAGGTTAACAGGGGCATAATAGAATTACCAGTAATTTGCAACCCCTTTAAGCCCATATTGACGCTACGCTGCTGATTTCCCACCAGGGAAGGGGATAATCCATTATTAAACTCCGGAGCAACTAAATAGGCAATTTGTACGTCTAAATGCTTTGCTAACAGTCCTATATAATAGCGGAGTCGATCCATACCCACACCAATATACTGTCCCAGAAAATTGCCCCCATGGTAACTGGCTTGATTCTCCACATCAATCAAGGGATTATCGGTGACAGAATTGATTTCTATCTCCACCTGTCTGGCAACTTCCTCAATTCCATCTACAATCGGTCCAGTATACTGTGCTAGACAGCGCAAAGAATATCTATCCTGAATCGGATGTTCCTCTCGATAGTCGTGGGAACCATCCAACTCATCACGAATTAAACTAGAACCAGTCAATAATTCTAACATTTGCTCCCCAGTCCAAACCTGTCCAGAATGGGGTTTGAGTTTGTGAATATAGGGATGAAACGACTGATTAGTACCCGATAAACCCTGGATTGCTAAAGCATGGACAGCCACACTCAAAGCTAGTAAAATTTTAGTATCCTGGACACAATTAGCAGCAATCCCAGTCATCACAGAAGTACCATTCATCATCGCTAACCCTTCCTTAGGAAGTAATTGCAATGGCTGTAAACCCAGCTTTTCCAGTGCTGTGGGTGCGTCCATCTCTTCACCATTAAAGTCTACAGTGTAGTCAGAACTTAAACCAATTAGTGCCCCAGTAATATATGCTAAAGGAGTTAAATCCCCACTAGCACCAATTGAGCCAAATTCGCACACATGGGGTGTCACACCAGCATTTAAGAATATCAGCATCCGTTCGATCAATTCCAGACGAATACCCGATGCACCAGCAATGTGAGAATTAGCACGTAGCAACATAGCAGCGCGGACATCTGCCAGAGGTAATCTTTTTCCCGCACCGACCTTGTGATACCACATCAAATTATTTTGCAGCAAGGTCGCAGATTCCGGAGAAATGACCACATTTGCCATCCCACCAAAACCCGTCGTTACCCCATAAATCGGGTCACCAGATTCCACCCCACGGGCAATAAAATCGCAGGAAGCTGCGATATTTGCCAGTTTCTCCATCTTATCAGTTAAACGTACCTGTGCCCCATAACGAGCTACACTAATTACCTCCTCAATCGTCAGAGGGCGATCGCCCACAATTACCGCAGCTTCCGAACTATTCAAAAAGGGAAATGATGGTTGAGAAACAGTGTTTTTACTTAAACTAATTGTATCCATATTCTTGATTAAACTTTTGAACTGTAATTAAGAAGAGAAACCGGGTTTATCGGTGAAGATTAGGGTTTTGATGGGTGAATACTCTCAATAAACCCGGTTTCTGAACCTGGGGACTGAACCTCACCCCCTTCCCCTTTCCTACCCTACCCTTCGGGAACACCTGCGGTGAACGGGAAGCCACTACCCTTCGGGAACACTTCGTGAACGTGTCTATAGTAAGGAGAGGGGAGTCGGTCGGACGGGGTGAGGTTTTTGCATTACTGTGGGATGAGTGTCCCCACTCGTCCATTTCCCGTAGAAATACCCATCTCACAATAATCATACTGTTCTTGCCAACGACCAAAGAATTGACAGAAAAGAGTCATTTTACCCATAAATTGAGCAAAACCAGGCGTTAACGACTGAGAACCATCTGATAAAGCTGTTTGCGGACTGGGGTGAACCTCCACCATCAGAGAATCACAACCCGCTGCGATCGCAGCCATTGCCATGGGAGTCACCAATTCCAATTTACCAGTACCATAGCTGAGATCGATGACAATGGGTAAATGAGTCAAAGAACGCAACACAGGAATTGCAGATATATCCAAAGTATTGCGAGTATATTTTATATCAAAAGTCCTAATTTCCCGTTCGCAGAGAATTACATTGGGATTTCCCGCTGCTAAGATATACTCTGCTGACATCAACCATTCTTCAATAGTGGCTGATAAAGCCCGTTTCAGCAACACAGGCTTATTTGTAGCACCGACTTTTTTCAACAAGGAAAAGTTTTGCATATTGCGGGCACCAATTTGCAATATATCTGCTACTGATGCAATCATTGGTAATTCCGCAGTATCCATCACTTCAGTAATAATACCCAAGCCAGAAACCGACTTAGCAGTTGCTAACCATTCCAAAGCACTCTCTCCATGTCCTTGGAAAGCATAGGGTGATGTTCTAGGTTTGTAAGCACCTCCCCGGAGAAATCTAGCACCTGCGGCTTTAACTTGCAATGCAGTTTCCACAATCATCTGTTCGCTTTTTACAAAACAAGGACTAGCAATTACCACTAGAGGATGATTTTGACCAAAAGTGACAGTTCCCGAGGGTGTCGATACTTGCACATCCCTGGGTTCTCCATTGCGAAACTCAAGACTAGCGCGTTTGAAAGGCTTATTTACCCCCACGACTTCCTCAATAAAAAGACTCAAATTTTGTATTTGTCGGGGGTCGATTTCCGTTGTATCTTCCACCAAACCAATTACTACTTTATCTTTACCCATAGATACTTCTGGTATAAGATGCCAACGGTAAAGTTTTGCGCATAATAATTCAATTTCCTGTTGAGGACAGTTAGGTTTCATAACAATAATCATAGTTTTCACATCCTTATATAACCTGGAATTAACTTGTAAAAACTTTAATTTCTGTAATTACTTAACCGGAAAATCAAGTAACTAACTGGCGTTCAGTAATATTACCGTTGCCGCTGATTTATACATTAAATTAGATATTCATGTTACACATCCACCTTTTCTGCTTATTGGATTGCAGTATTCATACCCTCAGGATGCAAAAATGTGAATCTACAATTGCAGAAAACTGTATTGCAATTGTTTTATTGTTTAAGATTGAGTAGATTGATTGTGTAAAAAAAGCAGCTTTATGAAGTATTCATCAAGATTTAATTTACTTCTTGCCTAAATGGGTAATTTCATTAGATTCTCTAAATAAGGAATATAAAAGCGCACCCCATGACAAAAAAATACAGATTAAACAAGTGTTTACATTTGGGATTGATAGGATTTATGAGCGGGTTTTACGTAAATCTCTTCACTACTAAAACCTTGGCACAGCAAAGTAATATTATTCCTGACAACACCTTGGGTGTAGAGTCTTCTCAGGTAATCAACAATTATCAAGGATTATCTGTAGAAGTGATTACTGGGGGAGCGCAACGAGAAATTAACTTGTTTCACAGCTTTCGAGAATTTAATGTCAGTCAGGGAAGAGGAGCGTATTTTTTTAGTCCCAATACACAAATACAGAATATTTTGACACGGGTGACGGGAAATAACCCTTCTAATATTTTGGGGATTTTGGGTACTTTTGGGAATTCCCAGCCAAATTTATTTTTAATTAATCCTAATGGAATTGTATTTGGAGAGAATGCACGGTTGGATGTGCGGGGTTCCTTTGTGGGGACAACAGCAGACAGCGTAGATTTTGGGGAACAAGGTACGTTTAGTGCAAAGAATCCTAAAACACCTGGTAATTTGCGCGTCAATCCTTCTGCGTTGTTTTTCAATCAAGTACAAGCGAATGGGGGAATTATCAATAAATCAAGAGCAGTAGCAGAATTAGATGATGGATTACCTATATTAGGTTTAAAAGTACCAGATGGTAAAAGTTTGCTGCTTGTGGGGGGAGATGTCAACATTGATGGTGGTCGAATCAATGCTTTTGGTGGAAACATTGAGTTAGCGGGGTTGTCTGCACCCGGTAAGGTAGAGCTGAATTTTACAGATAGTAATATCAGTTTAGGTATACCCGATGGTGTTGAAAGAGCAGACGTATATTTTGATAGAGCAATTGTAAATGTTCGCAGTGATAATGGTGGGGATATCAAGATTTATGCTCGGAATGTAGATTTGACAGGAAGAAGTATACTAAGGGCAGGGATAGATAGGGGTTTAGGTACACCAGATAGTCAAGGTGGAGATGTTGTTATTAATGCCACAGGTGATACTACTTTAAGTGATGGTAGTTTTATTTCTAATGTGTTGAATAGTAATGCTTTTGGTAAAGTTGGTAACGTTAGTATAACTACGGGATCATTCAATTCAATCAATAGTAATATTAATGTCAGTACCTTGGGAGAAGGAGATGCAGGTAGCATTTTTATACAAGCAAAGGATGCTGTTTCTATTATAGGCACCACCGATAGTTTTTTCAGTGGTGGTATGTTCAATATTGTCAGAGAAGGTGCGGTAGGTAATGGGGGTGAAATCAATATTAAAGCTGGCTCTTTTGAACTACGTGATGGTGCTCAATTAGTTGCTTCTGTGAGAACAGGTGGACGTGGAAATGCTGGCAATGTAAATATTGATGTTCAGGATAATGTCGCTATTAGTGGTTCTAATATATTCTTTGACATAGTATTATCCACCAGTGCAATTTTTAGTAACACAAGCACAGGAACAACAGGTAATGCAGGAAACATTACCATTAAAGCAAGTTCGGTGGAATTAAGTGAACAAGCTTTCCTAGATGTTACCACTTCTGGCATTGGGAATGGTGGAGAAATTAACATCATTGCAGATTCCCTATCTGTTACTAATGGAGCTGCATTATTCACCGATTCTTTTGGAATAGGAAATGCAGGTAATGTAACAATTAACGCCCGCGATTCTGTATCTTTTGATGGAGTTGCTAATAATGGCTTACCTAGCGGTATTTCTACTACTTTAAACTCACAAGCTCAAGGAAAAGGTGGTGACATTAGCATTACCACTGACTCTCTCTCCATGACTAATGGAGCTGCATTCCTTACTGGTTCTTTTGGAACAGGAGATGCAGGTAATGTAACAATTAACGCTCGCGATATTTTCCTTGATAGTAGCAGTATCTCTAGCGGTGTAGGCTCACAAGCTCAAGGAAATAGCGGTGAAATCAATATAACTACTGGTTCCCTATTTGTGAATAATGGTTCTCGACTTTTGGCTGGTAACTTGGGAATTGGGAATGCAGGTAAGGTGACAATTATTGCAAGTGACGCTGTTTCTTTTGATGGTTTTAGGGAAACTAGTGCTTGGCGTATCAATAGTACAGTATTTACAGCAGTTTCTCAAGGTACAGAAGGGGTAAAAAGCGGCGACATTGAAATCACAACTGGCTCGCTGTTTGTCACCAATGGTGCTGAACTGTCCACTACGACTCAAGGGATTGGAGATGGAGGTGATGTAAAAATTACTGCCCGTGACACTGTATTTCTCGATGAAGGAGATATTACCACTGCACCTCTAACTGAATCTGGGGAAGGTTTGTCAGCACGAGTGGATGGTAATGCTGGTGATATTAAAATTACAACTAATTCCCTAGTTTCAACTAATGGTTCAAATATATCCACTAATACTCGGGGTAATGGAAGTGCTGGAAATATCCATGTGAATGCTACAGATTCTGTCTCCGTCAGTGGTGGTTCAGTTCTGACATCCGGTACTTTTGGGGATGGAAATGCAGGAAATGTCGATATTACAGCCGGGAATACAGTAACTTTTGATGGCTTCGAGAACAACGAACAAGGAGTAAAAATAGCTAGTGGTGCATTTAGCGGTGTTGGATTCAGAAATCCACAGTTTGGATTAGTAGAACAAGGTAAAGGTAAAGCAGGTGATATTCAAATTACCACTGGCTCATTATTCCTTACCAATGGTGCTGAATTAACTACCTTAACTACAGGTAAAGGGGATACCGCAGATGCTGGTAATATTATTATCCGTGCTGATGACCTAGTTTCCTTTGATGGAGAAAGCGTAGCTAATACTTCAGTAACATCAGTATTGCTTTTTCCTGATGAAAATACTTCTGAGATTGAAGTCAGTGGAAACGCTGGTGATATTGATATTCAAGCCCGCTCTTTGTCCGTAACAGGTGGGGCTGGATTGCTTACATTTACTAGTGGGGCTGGTAAAGCTGGAGACATTCGCATTGATACTACCGAATCAGTGATTATTTCGGGAATAGCACCTGTTAAAGATGGTAGTGACGGTAACATAGAACCTCAAGTCAGTCGGCTAATTTCTGGAACTGGTTTGGGTAATTTCGACTTTGTACCTGATGCTACTGGTGAAGGGGGAAACATAGATATTCAGACGGGACTTTTAAAAGTATCCGAGGGAGGAGGGATAAGCGCTCGTTCTTTCAGTGTTGCTCAAGCAGGAGATGTCAATATTAATGTTAAGGAATTAGAGCTAACAGATAGTGGAATAATTTCTACCAGAGCCGAAAACACAGGTGCAGCGGGTAACATCACTGTCAATGCTACAGAGAAAATTACCATCTCTGGTTTTGATTCCCGTTTTAGCATCCCCAAAAGTGGTTTATTTGCTAACTCAAGCAGTCCAGAAGCCACAAACGCAGGTAACATCAACGTCAATACTCCTTTCATGTTTATAGACAACCAAGGAAAGATTTCCACAGAAACTAGTTCTGGTAATGGCGGTAATATTACCCTACAACTAGGAGAACTGTTACTATTGCGCAATGGTAGTCAAATCACCACTACCGCAGGAACTGCCCAAGCTGGGGGAGATGGCGGTAATATTGATATAGATTCACCCTTCATAGTCGCCATACCCAACGAAGATAGCGACATTACAGCAAACGCTTTCACTGGCAGAGGTGGTAATGTTAACATCGCTGCTAGAGGAATATTCGGTATTGAGTCTCGTCCCGAACCCACAGATAAAAGCGATATTACCGCAAGTTCCCAACTAGGGATTGACGG
>JASJCY010000129.1 GCA_030065825.1 Nostocaceae cyanobacterium
GAGAACTAATGGGACAGACCACTAGTGTTCTGTCCCATTAGTTTTGATGGCTAGTTTTATAGTCATATTTATATGACTTTGACTATTAGACTGGGACTTATAGTCCCAGGTGAGTGTGATGGAAACCCCATCATATTTTATGGGACAAACCACTACTCCCCTCCCGCTAGAAGATTACCGAATTGAGTGAGACTAACAAGAGGGGGAAGAGGGGGAAGAGGGGGAAGAGGGGGAGAAATTTTTATAGGTAATCTTAGAACGAGAAGGGAGTAGTAATCCCCCAAGCAAACTTTGCAGGGTTAATTTCAGCAAACCAAGAGTCCTCTTCTCCCTCTACCACACATCTTGCACCAAGGTTCCAAAACCGGGTAAGAGTGCAAATCTCTCAGCTAACAAAACCTGAATTTTTCGTTTATAAACCCGGTTTTTTGGTCTTTAGGACTTACGCATTGACAGGAAAACCCAAATATGGGGTATGGGTTTTGGGCATTCAATCTTGATTTTTCGGCAACTTTTTAGGCGATCGCAACCAACACAAGGTGGTTTATAAAAGCCTGAAACGACGTATTTACGTTGATACACAAGATGATGTATTTGTACAGTGCGTAAGTCCTAGTCTTGTTGAAAATGGTGCAAGATATGACCGAAGGTCTTCGACCTTCAAGGAAGAAGGAAGAAGGAAGAAGGAAGAGTGCTAAAATATAGCTCGATTGTAGGTTGGGTTGTAACCGTTGGGAGTATAGTTAGCACTTTGGTGCTGACTACAAGCTGAAAAATTTGTAGTATGTAAAATAGATAATGTAGTATAAACAATAATCCCTTTACCCCATGACTTGTGAGTTGTGTGAGAGAGATGTAGAAAAGCTAACAGTCCATCATCTGATTCCCAGACAAAAAAAAGGACATCATGGTCCGAAAATCAATATTTGTTCTGCATGTCATCGACAGATTCATACCCTATTTGATAATACTCGTTTAGCACAGGAGTTGAATTCTAAGCAAAAGTTAATAGACGAACCAAAAATGCAGAAATTTTTATCTTGGGTAAGCAAACAAAACCCCAACAGAAAGGTTAAGGTTCGTGGTAGAAGGAGATAAACAATTTCTAACCTAATTTTGGATATCTAATTACCAGACCCATTCATAGGGGGAAGAGGGGGAAGAGGGGGGAAGAGGGAGAAGAGGGGGGAAGAGGGGGAGAAAGTTTTATCGGTAATCTTGGAAAGGGAAGGGAGTAGTTTCTATAGCGATAAAACAGACGTAGCATTGCTACGTCTCTACCTGTAAAGTTTCTCATCAAGTAAGTACAAACATAGTCGAGATAGTACCAACAGAAAACCGGTTGATCCAACAGACCTTTGAGATTTACTTTTAACGTACTTGTTTGAGACTTTCAACTTGCTTGGTAAACAAATCGGTAATCAAACTAAGTACAGTCCTATCTTCCCGTACTTTAATATTGGCACTTACAGACATACCGGATTGTAAAGAAATTCTTCTACCCTTAACATTTAACTGTTGTGAATCCAAGCGAATTTTTGCCGGGAATCTATAAAATTGATGAGTTTCATCCGGTGGTAATGCATCAGAACCTACCCAAATAATCTCTCCTTTGATATCACCAAACTCGCTAAACGGAAAAGTGTCAATTCTGACATCAACTTTCATATTTTCCCTGACAAAACCAATATCTCTATTGGTGATAAACACTTCAGCGATTAATTCATCGTCATTGGGTACAATTTTAAGTAGTTCTTGGGTAGGATTTGCCACAAATCGAGGAGTAGCTTGTAAATCGAATATTACTCCATCTGTAGGTGCGCGCAATTCTTGATACTGGAAGTTTAATTCTGTTTGAGAAATTCTGCTATTAATTTCAGCCAAACGCTTTTTATTATCAACTACAACTTTAGTTAATTGACTGTCAATTTCGGCAATACGCTTTTTGTTATTACCTATCTGTTCTAAAACGGTTTTATTAGAAGCAGCAACAGTATTATTGAACTCCTCACGTCCTTGTTCAATATCTAGACGTAGACGTTTATTTTCTTCCGTTAATTGAGCAATTTCCGCTTTACGATTTTCTACCTGTTGTTGCTGTCTGAGAAATTGAAGTTGTGCAATTGCACCTTCTTCGTTTAAGATTTCTAACCTTGATAAAATCTCTGAATCTATCTTTAAGTTTGATTGTGCATCCTGAAGTCGGATGGTATTTTGAGCAAGTTGTTTCTGGAGTTGTTCAACTTCCAAACGTGCTGCTGCTTTGCGGGAATCTAATTCCTGTTTAGCTTCTGCTAAAAGTCGTTGTTCATCAATTCCAAATTCTGAAGCAACCCCAGAATTTTTTAATTGTGTTCGTAATAATTCATTCTCAGAAACTAAAGCAGCACGATTTCTGAGTAAAAAAGCAATTTCTTTTGGCAAGTTAGTGCGCAAAAAAGCTAATTCAGTGGCTAATGCAGAAGAAGAAGTCATAACATCGCTGTAAATCTTATTTTCTTGCATCAAAGAATCCCGAATCTTTTTCAAAGATTTTAATTCTGCAGTGGTAGCGACATTATCAAAAATGAGCAACAAATCGCCGCTTTTTACCCTATTTCCATCCTCAACAAAAACCTCTTTAACTACTCCGCTTACTGGTGCTTGAACTTCTTTTACAGCACCTTCTGGCTTTAATTGACCTGCTGCTGGAACTACTTGCTCAATTTTGGCAAAATATGCCCAAGTGATGCCGAAAGTAGCTACACCTATTAAGGTTAACATAATTGCCCGTGACCAAACTGGAGATTGGCGTAGAATAACCGATTGTTCAAAGGATTTATCTACTTCTTTGGGTTTAGGCTTGGGTGTCATTAATTGTGGTTTTCCCTTGACACCATTCCCATTTTGTGAAATGTGATTACCATTGAGTTGAGTCATAATAATTTGGTAATTGGTAATTGGTAACTGGTAATTGGTAATTGGTAATTGGTAATTGGTAAATGGAGATAATATTACCAATTACCCCTTAATTACAAGTTTACTTCTTGTTGATTGTAGAGATAGAAATAATGACCTTTAGTAGACATTAATTCGTCATGATTTCCTTGTTCAATTAATCTACCACTATCCATAACTACAATTGTATCTGCATGTTTAATGGTATTCAGACGGTGGGTAATAAAAAATAATGTACTCCCCTTAAATGCCTGAGATAAATTGACACAAACTTGTCGTTCTGTAGGGTAATCTAAAGCGCTAGTTGCTTCGTCTAAAACTAATAATTTTGGTCTTTGTAGGACAGAACGAGCAATAGCAATCCTTTGTCTTTGTCCCCCAGAAAGTGATGCACCCCTCTCCCCTACCCGAGTATTATAACCATTAGGTAAGTTCATAATAAAATCGTGAGCAACTGCAACCTTAGCCGCTTCAATAATTTCCTCAGTAGTTGCATCAGGATTAGTCAGGGCAATATTTTCTTGGACTGTACCGTCAAACAACAAAGTATCTTGAGGAACTACACCAATCTGTCGTCGTAGGGAATAAAGTTCGACTTTGGTAATGTCATAACCATCAACCAAAATTCTGCCAGACTCCTGTTCATAAAGTCTCAGCAGCAACTTCATCATCGTACTTTTACCAGAACCACTTTGTCCGACAATACCCACAAATTGCCCTTCTGGAATCTCTAAATTGACATTAGACAATTGCAGAGGACCACCAGGATTAAATCGGAAGGAAACATTTTCATATTCCACCTTTCCTACCAGTGGAGGTAAAGGAATATTGTCGCGGTCTTGTTCTGCTTCTTCTGGGGTATCAACAATATCGCTTAAACGTTCCAGGGATAAAGCCGTTTCTTGGAAATTTTGCCAAAGTTGAGCTAAGCGTAATATAGGACTAGTAACATAACCAGAAATAATCCTAAAAGCTATTAATTCCCCTAAGCTTAAATCCTGTTGTAATACTAAATAAGCTCCTGCCCATAAAACCAGTAAGCTGCTAAGTTTATTTAAGAACTGACTGCTTGAATTGGCTAGAGTGGAAGTAATTACCGTTTTAAAACCCGCTGCAATATAACGAGCATAACGTTCCTGCCAAGAAAAGCGCGAACGTAATTCGATATTTTGCACTTTTACTGTTTGAATACCCGACATTACCTCAACTAGATAAGATTGGGTTTCAGCATTGCGTTCCGCTTTGCCCCGTAACTGTTTTCTAATGGTGGGAGATGCAATTACAGTAATTAAAACAAACACCGGAATCGTCGCTAAAGCCACAAGGGTGAGTTGCCAACTATAAAACAACATCACCACAATATAAACTACCGAAAATACTGCATCTAACCCTACTGTTAAAGCAGTACCCGTGAGAAATTGACGGATATTTTCTAATTCATTAATCCTAGTAGAAAGTTCACCCACTGGTCGCCGTTCAAAATAGCGCAGGGGTACCCGCAACAAGTGGTCGATAATTTCCGACCCCAAGCCCATATCAATCCGATTAGTAGTATCAACAAATAGGTAAGTCCGCAGTGTAGTCAGTACTGCTTCAAAAATGCCCACTACTAATAGAAATAGACCCAAAACATGCAGAGTATCAGGGCTATTTTGATTAATAACTTTGTCGATAATAATTTGGATAACTAGCGGATTTGCCAGTTGCGCTAATTGTACAAAAAAGGAAGCAATAAATACTTCTATAAGTACTCGACGGTAGCGCGATAAATAGGGAATAAACCACTGCAACCCAAAACGCTGCTGCGGTGTATTCTTAGTAGGAGAAATTAACAAAATCCTCAATTGGGGAGGATAATTTTCTTCCCCATCACTTGGCGATGAACTTTCTAACTTGGCAAGCAATTCCGAGGGTTTACAGCGAATGATTCCCTTGCTGGGGACACCCACCACCACACGATTCCCTCCCGCTTCATATAAAACGGCATAGCTATTGTCATATTGAACCAGTGCTGGTGTGGGAATACGGGATAGTGATGCGCCATTAATATCTATCAATTGTGCCCTGAGTCCAACTAACTCAGTCAGATAAGCACAAAGCTGAAACGATATACTCCCCTGCCGTTTCATTTGGTCATTTAAAATACGGCGAACCACTTCTTTGCGCAAGGGAACGTTCAAATGCTTAGAGAGCATTTGGAAACAGGCAAAGGTGCCATTAATTTCTCCCTTACCCCTAAAAAAGGGATATTTACTGCTTTTTTTGGCTCCCTTAGAGGTACTCGTTTGTGAGGGTACTACTTCTTCCTCTGGTGCATAGGGAATATCCAGTACCTCGTCTACATCCTCTCCTTGGCTATCTCCAACATCATAGTTGGTACTTAACAACGACAAATTTGATGGAGGTATACCAATTAAACGTGCCCCTTTACCCTTAACTTCTAATGCCGATCGCCCATCACGAAATTCCAAGCGAGAACCAGGAGAAAAACCAGTTACCTCTCCCCCACTGACAAACCAAATCCGTTGATCATCTAAGTCCTGCAACGGGGTTCTCCCTGGTGGCAGATGTTCTACCGTTGCCTGTTCTAAGGCTGTTTGCGCCAGTTGTTTGAGGTCTACACCCCCGAAAGCCTGTATCTCTTGCTGGGCACCCAAAACATCAAATATTTCCAGCACATGACAGCGATTCTTGTAGGCATTGATAAAGGCTGGGTACTTCTCAACTATACGTAAATACTCTTTGGCATCAATTGTTAAACATATGACTTCCGTAGAAGCGATAGCTGTCTCGCAGGGAACCTCCCGGAATAAACTGATGTCACCTAAAATAGCTCCCGGTTGCAGCAATTGTAAGGTAGTTGGCATTTGAGTACGCGGGTCATATGCCAACAAACGAGCTTTCCCCTCGTATAAAATTGCTACTCTATCGGGAATTTTTTCTTTACCCAAAATCTTCTGACCCATGCGGTAACGCCAAGGCTGAATTTTTTGTGAGAAATTCTCGATCGCCTCAGGGGGTAATTGGTCAAAACCCTCTAACTTGGAGATAAATTCCTGAAAGGTACTTTTTATATATGTCATTTCAAATTCAACTCGTCCACAAAAGTATGCTGGCGATTACAAGTGCTGTCTACAAAATCTTTACTCCTCACACATAGAAAGTAATTGATGTGTAACCTGATACTCACAATTAAATAGTATAAATAAATACATACACCTGACCAACTCTACTACTGTGGTTACAAAAATAAACCAAAAGCGGTACATAATGGCACCTACGGAATGCCAGTTTGTCAGCTGATTCAGGTTAAAAATTTTTGGATGACAATTTTTGTGCATTTGATGTTATTATGTTTCCTTTAACCTATGAATTAATCCTTAATATTGTCACAATACTTAAAAGCACCCTGATTAAATTTGATCCTTAAAGGGTTAGTTTGTAAATCTTACAAATACCAAATAACAAATACCAAAGTATAACAATTCTAAAACGAGTCAAAGTTGAATGTAGGTTTTAGTTGGTATCAAAAAACACCAGTTATAAGTAATTTGTATCAATTAACTAGTATTCTCACAATTAAAATAATAGTTAGCTAGCAAATAGATAGCAAAATAACAGTTGCCACAGAGGTTTGGGCACTTTCCATGCACCCTTCGTACTTAATGCAAATTCGAGAAAGATGAACCACTGGGATTCAAATCCCAGGCTGATAACCCAAGTCGTCTTGAAACGACTAGACAACTATTTTAGTCTACTTAAGTAGATTTTGTGTATATAAATACTTGTGGGACGGGCATCCCTGCCCGTCCTTTAGCAATTCCCTTTGTATTGCATACTCTGCGGGTAGACACGCAGTCGCTTCTTTAAGTATCCTACCCCAGGAATAAATCTAACAATTCATCAGCGTAATGACTTGGGTAAGCGCAAACCAGATTGAGATTGAGTTGGACGATTAATTGTAACTCCATTGTTCAAGTATGTACCATAACCGCCATCTTTGCGAGATAAGAAGTGCTTGAGATTGATAGCATCTTTAGTCACAGCAGGGCGATTTTTACGACCTCCGAGTAGTGTACGACCCAAATTATAAAATTGGTCTATTTCGCTGCCTCCGTTGCGATTGGTATACGTATTCACACCGATGGTTTGCTGCCCACTATCAGCGGTAATCAGATTTTGGAAAACACTATTACGAACCTGGTAGGGGTCTTTTTCTGGAGGAACTGTTAGGACTATTTTACACTTATCCTTGTCTATTTCAGTAGTTACACAGAGAATATCATAGCCATTTGCAGTGGAAGTACGCAATTCTACCAAACCATCTGGACGGTAACTTTCCAAACGCTGGGCAATTGTCAGACAACGTTTTTGGGCATTCCAACCTCCACCCAAAGTTCTAGGAGTTGCCCAGGGAAAGTACTGATTGGGTTGATTTTCTGGCTGATACATAACAGTATACTGACCGTTGTACATCTGACAGCCAAACCGTGCCACAGTATCAATAGTAGTTGTAGAGGAACTACTAGAGTTTGTGGTTGTAGTTGAGGTACCCGTACCCGTGGTTGTGGTTGAGGTTGTTGTTTGTGAAGTATTGACATCACCTGTACTGGTTGTGGTGGGTACAACCACATCACGAGTGGATCTAGTTTGGGTTTGGGCAAAAGCAACAGAATTACCCCAAAATAGAGATAAGCCAACAGTGCCGAAAACTAAAAGCTTGAGAGTTGATGAGAACATAAATTTTGCTCCTACTGGAATTTAGAGTAGGGAGTGGCTAGGGTCAATGACGAATAATTTGAGATTTTGATTCAACGTCGTTTCTTTTTTTGCTCCCGTTCTTTTTTCTGTTTGAGTATTTCTTTCACTTTGGTTCTAATTTCTTCGTGACGTGCCACTCCTTCATATGCGTAGCGATTGTAACCACTGCTAGAAATCAAATTTTCTAAATAACGTACCCGTTCGCTACCACCAGGGTGAGAAGATAACCACCTAGGAGGAGTATTTTTCTGGAGCTTGTCCATTGTCACCATCAAGTTACGCAACCCATCCGCAGCATAACCATTGGTAACTAGTAAACGTGTCCCCAGGGTATCTGCTTGACGTTCCATGTCACGACTATAACTCAAGGCAAACAAGCGACCAATAGTACCACCAAGGGGTAAATACTGAGTGATATTACTGATAAGATTGCCTTGAGTTACCAATTGAAAGCCATGGGAAAGAACCACATGGGATAATTCATGACCGATTAAACCAGCTAATTCTGCTTCCGAATTAGTTTTAGCAATTGCACCAGCATTAATAAATATTTTTCCTCCTGGTAAGGCAAAAGCATTTAAGTCTTCCTGGGAAATCACAAAGAATTCATATTCAAACTCATCTCTTCCAGCGACTTTAGCAATTTTCTGTCCGATTTCATTCACATAAGCTAAAGTCTCCTCATCTTTGATTAAATCTAGTTGCTTTCGTGCCTGTTTCGCCACCGACTTACCCACAGATTCCTCACCTTTCAGCAGTAAAATAGTAGAATCAAGGGCAGAAAAAGGTCCTAAAAGACTACCAGTAACCGCATATCCCAAAGCACCAGTGATAATATTAGCTAGGGTATTGCCCCTCATTTCCGAGCGAATATGGGATTTGTAACGTTTGAGATTATTTTCTGCTAACTTGCTAAACTCAGATGCTTGACTATGCTTGGGATTGAGAATCGCAAATTGACGCGCTGCAATACTAGCCTCCATCCATTTTTTGGAATCAGCCAGGGCTGTAATTCTGGCTTTGACTAAATCTGGTTGATTAGGATAGAGTGTGGCAGCACGTTCCAATACCTGCAACCCTTCCTGGGGACGTTCGTATTTTTTCAGATATTCTGCGTAACGGATATTACCAGGAATAAATTCTGGATACTCTTCTACTAACAGTTCTAAAGGTACTAAAATTCTAGTCTGTAACTCATTGGCAATTCCTGCCTCGGATTCGCGCCAATAAACTTTACCAGCTGGTGGTAATTCTGCAGGATCTACTATCGCTTCTTTTCGCTCTAGGGATTCGGATGTGTTAGTAAAGGGTTCTTTAGCCTCACGATACAGCGTTTCTGCCGCCTGATAATCTCCCGCAAGATATAACTTATCCGCTTCCATTAATGTTTGTTGACGGGCAATTTCTTCCGGACTGAGGGCAGGTTCTGCTAACTGTTGAGGCTTTTTGCTATCATTAGATTCAGGTTTAGATTCGGGTTTAGATTCGGGTTTAGATTCGGGTTTAGATTCGGGTTTTTCTGAATCTTGGGACTGGTTCGTCTCATCACTTGTAGGGATAACAGTAGTTTCTGGTTCGGGAGTCGGAGTTTTTGGAGTATCAATAATAACAGATGGTTCTTGGGCTGTAGTGGGTGCTACAGGTTGGGTAAGAATAATCGTCACAAATGTACCCGCTGACAGCATTAGCCAAGAAGTAGCCAGCAGTAGCGACTTCCATCGTCCTTTGATAATCAATTGTCTCATTTTATTTAATATTTAAGTCTTATATAATTTCCAGTTTAAGGAATTCTGTGCGATCGCAGCATGAAGACTTATCAATTTGACGGTAATTATTTGCTTTGTGTTGCTTCAATTAAGTTAACAGTTAAAAGGCGCGTAGGGGCGCAATGCTTGCGCCCAAAGTAGGGGCGCAATGCTTGCACCCAAAAGTAGGGGTGCAATGCTTGCACCCAAAAGTAGGGGCGCAATGCTTGCACCCAAAAGGCGTAGGTTGGGTTGTAGCTTGCTTCCCCAAAGGGGTGGAACCAAACCCAACAGTAGCACTCCCTTCGGATAGGCTAAAGACTAAACTCATAACTCCCCATCTCCCCATCTCCCGGACGGGGAAACCCCGTCCCTACCTCCGACGTTGATTCCAAGCTTTGGCTGCATCTTCTAAGGCTTGATCTACAGTCTTTTGTCCTAACATTGCTGCTTGGAGGTTCTGGTAAATTGCCTTTTGCAGCACATTAAAATCCTTTAAGCTAGGACTTAGCACTTCAGCCTGTTTTAATTGATTCGCACTAATAATACGTCCTTGATCTAAAGTGGTTGCATTTGTTGGTGGATTCTGAAAGTAAGTATCAGATAGGGCTTTGATTGTAGAGGGTAAAACATTTGCTTGTTTAGCGAATGCGAGTTGGTTTTGATTATTGGTAACAAATAGAGCAAATTTTAATGCTAAATCCGGGTTTTTACTGTTGCGAGGGATAACTAAATTCATTACCGCCACATTTTTCTTACCCGTCTCACCAGTAATTTGGGGTGCGATCGCCGAAACTTTAGCAATGGTGGGGGCATTTTTGGCGATTGTTTTGAGAAACTCCGGACCAGAAGCTAGTAATGCTGTTTCTCCTGCTTGATATAGATTTATGGCGTGGCTGTGACCTTCGGTTAAAACTTCTTTGGGGAGCAGTCCTTGTTGATAAAGGTCTACCCAATACTGAAAAGCGGCTTTGCCTTCTTTGGAGTTAAAAGCGGCTTTACCAGAGGAATCAACTAAAGTTACCCCCATTTGTACGAATGACTCCAGCACCTCAGCAGAATCTTGGGGGACAAAAGTAACAAAAAAGGCATATTTACCAGTTTTGTCTTTAATAGTTTTAGCTGCCTTTGCTAAATCAGCGTATGTAGTTGGTGGTTTAGTAATACCTGACTGTTTTAATAAATCGGTGTTATAAATGGTTAACCGTGTGGTGAGATACCAAGGGATACCAAAACTCTTGCCATTGAGGGTACTTGCTTTCCAAATATTAGGTAAGTATAAAGAACGTACCTGATTTTCAACTTTGGCATCTAAACCTAACCAAGCATTTCGTCCTGCTAATTGGGAGGCAAAATCTGGATTCAAGTTGACCACATCAGGTGGCGTTTTCGCGGAGACAGCTGTTAAAATTTTGTTTTCCATAGCGGTCCAAGGAACATCAACCCAGTTAATCTTTACACCTGGATTTTGTGATTCAAAATTGGCAATTAGGCTTTGGAAGTAGTCAGTAAATTGAGGTTGGAGTTGCATAGTCCAAAACTCAATAGCTGCGGTTTCACTAGATGCCTGTTTTGTTTCCCTGCTGACGCTACCGGAATTACAACTGATAATCCAACTGGTCATTAGACCGAGGAGTAACCAAATAGTAAATCCTTTGAGCCTTTTGAGATGAATCATTTTAGTTCTTTTGAGTTAAGTGTTATGAGGGTGTAAATTCCATAGGGTATTTACTTAATACATAAAATAGAAAAATAACACAGTATAAACACTAGATTTAGTAACAAATAAAATTTAAATTTAGAGCTCCGGTGGGCAAAACAGTGATTACAAATTTGAAAAATCTGTTTAATAAATCCAATCGAGGAGTGGGCATTGAACTTGCACCAGAACGGCTGAATATTGTTCAGCTACAAAAGCAACGCCAAGGCTTAAAACTAGACTCCTTAGTATCGGTACCAGTTCCTGAAGGCGTTTTTATCGATGGTCAAATTGTCGATTCCCCAGCAATGGCGCTACTAATTCAGCAAGCGCTAGTTGAGAGTAAAATCCAAACTTCTCGTGTTGCTACTAGTGTAACGGGACGAGATTCTATTGTACGTCTGATACCTGTACCAGCGGAATTGGATGACAAAGAATTGCGGGAAATGGTGTTAAACCATGAAGCAGGTTTGTATTTGCCATATCCCCGGGAAGAAGCTGATGTAGATTACCAGAAACTTGGGTACTTTGTAGATGAGGACGGGATTGAAAAAGTGCAAGTACTCTTAGTCGCTACTCGCAAGGAGGTGACAGATACATATGTAGATACATTTGAGCAGGCAGGATTACACATTGATGTATTAGAGATTAACAGCTTTGCCCTGATTCGGACAATACGGGAACAACTGCGGCAATTTGGACCTGAGGAAGCAGCAGTAATGGTGGATATCGAATTCGACAGTACAGAAATTGCCATTGTCGTCAATGGAGTACCGCAATTTTCCCGGACGGTGCCCATAGGTACTTATCAAATGCAATCTGCCTTAGCAAAAGCAATGAACTTACCTGGATCACGAGATTTAGACCTGCTACAGGGAATGACTATTCCTGTGACTCCACAAGATACTGATGGTAGAACTGGAATGACAGGGACTAATCCTGGTATGGCAGCGATGATGAGAGTTTTAGGAGAACTGACAGATGAATTACGACGTTCTATCGACTTTTATCTCAATCAGTCTGAAAATCTGGAGGTGGCACAAATTTTTCTGGGTGGACCAGGAGGTGGACTAGAACAGCTAGATGAGTTCTTGACTCAACGATTGAGTTTACCTACCACCCAAATAGATCCAATTGCAAGTTTGTCCTTAGAGGTTGACGAGGAAAAATACCCCGCAGTGCAACGTCCGGGATTGGGGATAGTACTAGGTTTGGGAATGCGGGAGATTCAGTAAAATGTATAGCTTAGATATTAACTTTCTTAAAGAACGCCCTGGTTACGTCAAAAATAGTAAAAATAAGACCAGTTTCTCTCTACCTGCTGGTGATTTAACATTGGTCTATATAGGATTGGCAGTAGGCTTGTGTTTTCCAGCTTTGGTAGGTGGTGCTTGGTGGTTTTTGCAAGCCAAAAATACTGAATTAGAGCAGCAGATAGCACAACTAGACCAGGAGAATAAGAAATTAGAGACAAAAATTGGGAATATTAACAAAATCAAGAAACAAACTAAAGGCATTAAATCGGAAACCGAAGCCTTGGTGAGTGTATTTGACCAGATTCGTCCTTGGTCAGCTATGTTAGAAGATTTGCGCGTTCGCATTCCAGCCACGGTGCAAATTGAGAACATCAAACAAATACCACCATTACCTCCAAAAGAGGGAAAGCCAGCACCAAATCCCGCTGGTGGTGTGGAAATTAGTGGTTTGGCTCGTTCTTTTAACGATGTCAACGATTTTTTGCTGACTCTACAACAGTCTAGTTTTTTAAAGGCTACAGAGACAAAAATTATGACCGCAGAGTTAGTAGATGCACCAATTCCTCAAACTAATGTTCCCCAAGGTGTAACAATTAAACCTCCTCAAATAGTTAGATATACCATTCAATCTAATATGAGTGATATTCCAGCCTCGGAGTTAATGCGGGAATTGGAACAAAAAGGCACATTGGGGCTGGTGTCTAGGATTCGCAGTCTGCAACAAAAGGGAGTCATTAAAAAATGACGGTGAGCGAAGATTTTAATTTTACCGATCAAGGTGGAGAATTTGAGGAGCAAAATTACCCCGTTGTCTTTGGTGTTACTTTTACACCGAAAATCGGTGGCATTGTCGCCGGGGTGTTGGGAATTGCAGGTGGGCTTTGGATGGTTTTAAACATGGTAATGCCTGCTTGGAAAACTTTTGGTGAGCAGCAAAGCAAAGCTAACGATTTGCGAACACAAATAGAAGAGAAAAAATCCTCGATTAAAAGTATTGACAAAGTCAAAGCAGAACTAGCCGAGGCAAAAAAACAACAAATTCAGGTTTTATCTGTATTTGCGAATGAGAAAACTTTAGATACATTGTTGCTAGACTTAAATCGCTTAATTGAATCTGGTAATGTTAAGCTTGGTGCTAATGATGAGAGAGCAAAATTGCGTAGATTTGTTCCTCAGAGTGAGAAGCCAGAAGTCATTAATGATGGTTATTTTGGAGAACTAGTGAATGGCAAACTCAAACGTAGCAGCATCAACGTTGATATTGTCGGCACTTACGAACAAATCCAATCTATTCTCAGGAATATAGAACGTTTACAGCCTTTGTTAATAGTCAAGGATTATCAATCCCAATTGGCTCCCACACCGGTAATAACTGATGAAGCTGGGAATCAAATACCTAAACTTGGTCCAGCACAGATTAATACTTCTTTCGAGTTACAGGCGTTAATGCCCCTGAATACAGAAGAAGTAGAAGCTTTAGCAAAGGCGGAAAAAGACAAAAAATCTGCCAAGAAAAAGTAAATTTTCACTGATGAATTGGGAATAATAAATATCTCCAGAGTTGCAAAACTCGGTCAAGGTAATTTATAACTGTTGATTCGTTTACAGGACTTACGTAAATGTCACACTTGAAAGTTAATTTTTGGTTCGTAGTGAGTATTTTAATACTCGTGCACAAGGGTTAAAACTCTATGTCAGTTGCGTAAGTCCTAGTTCCATAAATCTAACGTCATAAAAAATTCTAATGTGAGGAATGAACTGTGAAACAATTTCACGGTAATAGTTTAATATTTGGTGCCACCGCTGCCATGGTTTTAGTTGCGCAACCTGTATGGGCAGCACCTACTCAAATTACACAAGTGGAACTCCAAGCCGCTGATGGTGGAGTTAAAGTTATTTTGAAAACCTCCTCAGGTTCCCGTCCCCAGGTATTTACCACTAAAAGGGGCAAAAGTTTAGTGGCAGATTTGATTAATACCCAACTGAAGTTACCCCAAGGTAATAGTTTTAGCCAAAACAATCCCGCACCGGGAATCGCCTCTGTTAGTATTAATCAACTTGATACTAATAGTATCCGGATAGTTGTGACTGGAAACGAGAATGCTCCCAGTAGTGAGCCTGCGGAACGCAAAAATGGTAGTATTGCTCTGAGCTTTACCCCCGGAAGCGGAACCCAAGTCGGGACAACAGCACCTCAACAACCATCTAGTCCGGTTGCAAATCAACCTCCAGCTACCACTCCCAGGCAACCACCCCCAATGGTTCCTAATCCAGATATCACCATTAACAGGAAACCAGCACCGGCAGCTGGACCAGTGGAAAATCCCAATCCAGCACCACCTTTTTTACCTAGGGCTGTTGCACCCCCAGTGGGAGATATTGCGATTTCCAATATGGATGCCTCTCCTAGGAATATAGACTTGGGAACCCAAGAAAGAGTTCCTCGTTTAGTATTGCGGGATGCATCAGTGCGGGAAGTTTTATCATTGCTTGCCCGTGCAGCTGGTTTAAACTTGGCTTACACCAATATTGGGGCTGATGGTAAAACTCAGGGTACAGGTGAGGGTCCGATAATTTCCTTAGATATTGAAAATGAACCAGTACAAGATGTATTTAACCATGTCTTGCGTTTGAGTGGTTTAGAAGCTAGCCGCAACGGACGTACAATTTTTGTCGGACCTCAACTACCCAATTCTGCCCGTGAAGTAATTATGCGCAATATCCGCTTAAATCAAATTAAGGTGGATACCGCTTTAAGTTTTCTAGTGTCCTTGGGTGCAGAAAGTGCCATTACCCGGGAACGATTGGTAACCAGTGTCAATGCCGTACCTGTGGGTGGTGGTGCTGAATCAGCAGTTACTCAAACCCAAACTACTACAGAACTGCGAGTAGAGACTCTGCGCACAGAATTCAAAGATGTTAACCCTTTACTCAGAGGTTTACAAGCTTCCGGTGACGAACGTACTAATTCCATTACTTTATTTGGAAATCCCAAACTAGTTGAATTAGCTATCTCTCAGTTAACCCAATTGGATGTTCGTCGTCGGCAAGTTGCAGTAAATGTCAAAATTATTGACGTTAACCTTTTGAACACTAAGGATCTTAATACCAGTTTTTCCTTTGGTGTTGGTAAGAATTTCTTTGTCAATGATGGTGGTACAGCAGCCATGAATTTTGGTGGTGTGAATCCACCATCTGCATCCGCTACAACCGACGGAGTCGTTTCTCGACCAGTGACTGCACTTCCTATTCCTGATGGAGCAGAAGGAGCACCTTTCTTTGATATTCAAAATGATGCTCCTTTTGGTGATACTTCTTTCCCTGGTAATAATGGTTCCAATGGCTCACTCCCGAATGCTCCATTTGCACGTCCCAACTTTGGTACTCGATCCAATCCATACCAACCTGGGGTCTCTGAGGTCACTGAAGATGGATTAGAATTCTCATTGCCCGGTTTATTCCAATATCCCAAACGCTTTCTCGCTACTTTGCAAGCTCAGGTAACCAATGGAAATGCAAAAATTTTGACCGACCCTACCCTGACAGTACAAGAAGGGGAAGAAGCTATAGTTAAGCTCACAGCAGAAGTTTATGGAGGTATAGAACAAAGAAGAGTAGAGGGTGACGTTATCAGAAATCCGATTATTAAAGACGCAGGTTTAACCCTTGTCGTTCAAGTTGACAGGATTGATGATAATGGTTTTGTTTCCTTGTCTGTGGCACCAACTGTTTCTGCCCCTAACGGAACAGTACCAACTCCTGGTGATGGAAATATTACTTTATTATCAGAAAGAAGTCTTAGATCGGGATTAGTGCGCCTTAGGGATGGTCAAACCCTGATTTTATCAGGCATTATTCAGGAATCAGATCGAGTTTCAGTCAGCAAGGTTCCTATCCTGGGTGATATTCCCCTTTTGGGTTCTTTGTTTAGAAGCACAAACAAAACCAACCAACGTAATGAAGTAATTGTGTTGCTCACACCTCAAATTATGGATGACTCCCAACGCTCATCCTATGGTTATAATTACCAACCCAGTCCCAATGTACGGCAAATGCTAGAGCGTCGGGGATTGCAGATGCCGAGACGGTGATTTGTTGAGATATAGGGACCCTAGGGTTGTTTGGGGATGAAACCATTGCACTCCCAACTCCTAACTCCTAACTCCTAAATCTTGGGCGCAAGCATTGCGCCCCTACAATTGGGCGCAAGCATTGCGCCCCTACAATTGGGCGCAAGCATTGCGCCCCTACAATTGGGCGCAAGCATTGCGCCCCTACAATTACTCTTCCAAGCCCAACCTGTCTATCACAAAAGTGTACTCAAAGGCAAGTTCTTTTAAACTTTCGTAACGTCCAGAAGCACCGCTATGTCCTGCACCCATGTTAGTTTTCAGCAGCAGGATGTTATTATCTGTCTTCATTTCCCTTAATTTTGCCGTCCATTTTGCAGGTTCCCAATATTTGACACGAGAATCATTTAAACCCCCCGTAATTAGCATATCTGGATAATTTTTTGCCTCGACATTATCGTAGGGGGAATAAGATTTGATGTAGTCGTAATAAACCTTATCATTGGGATTTCCCCATTCTTCCCATTCCATCGCAGAAAGCGGCAAAGAAGTATCAATAATTGTCGTTAAAACATCTACAAAAGGCACATTGGCAACTACCACTTTAAACAATTCCGGACGCATGTTGACCACTGCACCCATTAATAAACCTCCTGCACTACCACCGGAAATAGCAATTTTATCCTTAGCTGTCCAACCTTCACTAATTAAATATTCAGTACAGGCAATAAAATCAGTGAAAGTATTCTTTTTGTGCAGAAACTTCCCATTTTCATACCATAATCTTCCCATTTCTTCACCACCCCGGATATGGGCAATGGCAAACACAAATCCACGGTCTAATAATGATAGTCTATTGGCAGAAAAAGAAGCTGGATAGGAAGCACCATAGGAACCATATCCCAACATAAATAAAGGATTACTGCCATCTTTTTTGATTCCTTTTTTATAAACAATAGAAATCGGTACTTTGGTGCCATCATTAGCAGTAGCCATCAGCCACTCACTTTGATATTGACTTCTATCATACCCACCCAGAACTTCTGTTTCTTTTTTCAGTTCTCTTTCATAGGTATTCATATCATAATCAAACACCGATGGGGGAGTAATCAAAGAAGTGTAGTGAAACCGCAATGTATTAGTATTAAATTCCGGATTACTACCTTCGTAAAAACTATAGGTAGGTTCAGGAAAAGTAATTTCTTTTTCATCTCCTGTAGAGAGATTTTGAACTCTACCCACAGGTAAACCACCTTTCCTTTCATAAATTACCAAATGATTGGCAAAGGCACTAACTCCCGCTAATCTCACATCTTCTCGATGGGGAATTACTGTTTGCCAATTTTCTTTTCCTGTTGCAGTCACATGGGTTTTCATCAATTTGAAATTGATGGCTTCTTCATTGGTAACAATATAGAAGTAATCACTGTGATGCTCAACATCGTATAAAACCCCTGTAGTACGGGGAGATATCACCTGAAAACTACCCTGGGGATTATTGGCATCTAAATAGTGAATTTCCGATGTAATACTCCCACCAACAGTCATTAATAAATATGCTTGACTGCGGGTGATATCAATATATAAATGATAAGTATCATCTGGTTCTTCAAATATTAAAACATCCTCTGTTACCACAGTTCCTAAGGTATGTTTCAATAACTGAAAAGGACGGTTAGCATCATCAATTTTGGTATAAAATACCGTTTGATTATCATTAGCCCAAGCCAAAGAAAAATAAGTATCCTCGATAGTTTCAGGATATAAAGTATGGGAACTTAAATCTAAAAAATAAAGTGTATAACGCTCGGCTCCACTAGTATCAATAGAATAGGCTAAAATTTGATGATTAGCACTAACTTCAAATACCCCTAAATCACAAAAATCATGCCCTTTTGCCAGTTCATTTTGGTCTAACAAAACTTCTTCCGCAGCATCTAAACTGCCCTTTTTCCGACAATAAATCGGGTAAGCTTTGCCCTCTTCAGTACGGGAATAATAGTAATAGTCATCCTTGCGAGATGGTACTGAAAGGTCAGTTTCTTTAATCCGAGACAGCATTTCCTCATAGAGTTTTGTTTGTAAAGATAACCTATGCTGCATTACGGATTCAGTATAAGCATTTTCTGCTTCCAAGTAAGCAATAACTTGGGGATTTTCCACCTCCCGCAGCCAAAAGTAATTATCTACTCGCGTATCCCCATGTAACTCCAAATGTTGGGGTTTCTTTTCAGCGACGGGTGGAACCACATTAATTGGCAAATGACTATCTTTGTTCATAATTTTTAACTTCGATCCATTCCCCCTGTTGAGGATGATTTAGAGATTCGTTGGTGAGAATGTAAGTGACTTCTTAAATTACACAAAGCGATACCTGGGATAACTCCTAGCATCAGCACTGTGAAACTTTGTCCACTAAAATACAATATCTGAGTGCGGTAATTTTCTGGAATCAACTCCACAAAAAGAGCAAGTAGCCAGACAAAAACACTAATTATACAAAATATAATTGAAGGTAGAAAAATCCACCACCAAGCAGCAACTTTGTAGCGTCGCAGTACCAACCATTGACACAAACCCAACCAAACAGCAGCAAAATTATAGGCAAGAGTGGACAAAATTCCCCAATTTACCAGGTCATTAGCTGACAAAGAACGGGATTGGGCAAAAGATATAATATTATTTTTCCAAGTTTCACCAACAATGGTAAAAATTACCCAACCCGCACTAGTAGCAACCATCCATAGCCAAAAAGATAGATATCTACGGATAACTAAACCCTGAAATGTGGCGAAAAGAATTGCAAATACCCCACTACTGACAAATCTAACCTGAGTTTCCCACATTTGCGGCTGTTGTGCCCAAAATTCCGGCACCCTTGCTAATAAAGCTGTTTCTAAGAAAATGCTGGCAAATCCCCCCACAATCCACCCCAAAATAGTCATGAGGGTAAATGCAAGCAAAAAAATCCGACGTTGCGATCGCCCAATTAGTAACCTACCCTGTCCAGTTTTCCTAGGTATTGGCGGTATATTATCAGATTTAGATTCATTTTCCATACTGATCGCTCACAACTCCTCACTCATAACTCCTAACTCCCAACTCCTGAGTTTTGACTTTTGACTTCTTATTCCCCCTTCTGCTTAGCATTTCTTCATATGATGTTGTTCACAAGATTGCCCAAAAGCGTAATCCCAGAATGATAAGCTAAAGAGTGGCATAAATAAGTGATTTTAGGATGTATTGTTAATGGGTGTCTCCTCAAGCGATCCTCTTCTGCTCAGGGCAGCTCGTGGTGAAATCTTAGATCGTCCCCCCGTATGGATGATGCGACAAGCGGGACGGTATATGAAAGCTTATCGAGATTTGCGAGAAAAATACCCTTCATTTCGCGATCGCTCGGAAATACCCGAAGTAGCGATTGAGATTTCCTTGCAACCTTGGAAGGCTTTTCAACCAGACGGTGTAATCATGTTTTCCGATATTGTCACTCCCCTACCCGGTTTGGGGATTGAAATGGATATCGCTGAAGGTAAAGGACCTGTTATTACCTCTCCAATTCGTACTCAAGCACAAGTTGATAATTTGTATCCCCTGGAACCAGAGGAGTCTTTGCCATTTATTAAGACCATTTTGCAGTCTTTACGGCAAGAAGTAGGCAATAAATCCACGGTTTTGGGTTTTGTGGGTGCCCCATGGACTTTAGCAGCTTATGCTGTGGAAGGTAAAGGTTCCAAAACCTATTCCATCATCAAAGGAATGGCATTCTCTGACCCCACCATACTGCATCAATTTTTGGGTAAACTCGCAGATGCCATTACTACCTATATACGCTATCAAATTGATTGTGGCGCTCAAGTAGTACAGATGTTTGACTCTTGGGCTGGTGCACTCAGTCCCCAAGATTATGACACTTTTGCCCTTCCTTACCAGCAACGGGTATTTGAACAAGTCAAAGCGACCCATCCCGATACACCGTTAATTCTCCTTGTTAGCGGTAGCGGTGGTCTGTTGGAGAGAATGGCAAAATCTGGTGCGGATATTATCACTGTAGACTGGACAGTGGACATGGCAGACGCACGGCAAAGATTAGGTAAGGAAATGAAAGTCCAGGGTAATCTCGATCCTGGTGTCTTATTCGGTTCCAAACAATTTATCCGCGATCGCATTTACGATACCGTAAACAAAGCTGGTATTGGAGGTCATATTCTCAATCTCGGTCACGGAGTTATGCCTACTACTCCAGAGGAAAATGTAGAATTTTTCTTTGAAACGGCAAAACAACTCAGCACCGCTGTTGTAGCATGAGTGATGAGTTATGAGTTATGAGTTGTTATGAATGATGAGTTACTACTAAGGGAATACCAAGATATTGTGGGGTAGGCATCCCTGCCTGCCCATTATACAAGCAAGGATGCCTGTACCACTATACAAGCAAGGATGCCTGTACCACTATACAGGCAAGGATACCTGTACCACTATCAAATTTTGGGATATTTTTTATTTGGAAGTCCCAATAGTATGATTAGGCAGCTTTCCCATCAAAATTGGGAACAAAAAAGCGGTTTTACCAATCATTTATAATCGCCATAGCTTAATTCCTAACTCCAAACTCCTAATTCCTAATTCCCAACTCCTAACTCCAAATTCCTAACTCCTAACTCCTAACTTATTACCAACTCTCTATGTCTTCAAAGCGAATTTTCGTGACTGGTGCTAGTGGTTGTATCGGTCACTATGTGAGTGAAGCCTTAATTCAAGAAACTAACCACGAATTGTATCTACTGGTTCGTAATCCCAGTAAACTACAGGTTGATACCCAAGTTCGTCCAGGAATCAAGGTTTTGCAAGGGGATATGCAAGAAATTGGGGATTTTGCAGACCTATTGCAAACCATTGATACTGCAGTACTCATGGCAACTGCTTGGGGTGGCGAAAACACTTATAATATTAATGTAAATAAAACCCTAGAATTACTGCGACTTCTAGATAAAGATAGATGTCAGCAGGTTATTTATTTTTCCACTGCGAGTGTTTTAGATAACAATAGTCAACCACTTCCAGAAGCAGGAAAACTAGGTACAGATTATATTAGTTCCAAGTACGACTGTTTACAAAAGTTATGTCAATTAGATATTGCTGACAAAATCACCACCATTTATCCAACTTTAGTATTGGGTGGTGACAGCAATAAACCCTACTCTCACCTCACCTCTGGAATTCCGGAAGTGACAAAATATATTAATTTAATCCGCTTTTTGCGGACAGATGCTAGCTTTCATTTTATCCACGGTCAAGATATTGCTACCATAGTTAAGTATTTGATAGATAATCCTGCCAAAATTGGAGAACAAAGACAGTTTGTTTTAGGTCAACCAAGGTTAACTGTTGACCAAGCTGTAGAAGAGGTATGTGCTTATTTGGGTAAAAAAATTTATTTTCGCATCCCCTTATCTCTAGGGTTAGCGAATGTGCTAATTGCTGTATTTCGGATTCAAATGGCAGCTTGGGATAGATTTTGCATGAACTATCGTCATTTTAGCTACAAAAATGCTGTCAATCCCGCTAGTTTTGGCTTACCAAATTATTGTGCGACGATGAGGGATGTTTTGAAAATTACTTCCTATCAAAAAAGTCAAGCAAAATAAGGATTTGGCGATATATTTTATCATAAATATAGCGCTTTTCACCCTTAGGTCATATCTTGCACCATTCTCAACAAGACCAGAAAAACCGGGTTTCTAAATGCAAAATTTAGGCTTTCAACATTAGTCATTCTCAAGAAACCCGGTTTTATAACCCAGGTGCAAGATGTGTGTTAGGGAATACAGTCAGAACCTCACCCCGACTAAAGCCACCCCTCTCATGTTACCCTCTCCCATTGGGAGAGGGGTTAGGGGTGAGGGTAGGAGAGGGGTTAGATGTAGGTTGGGTTGAAGCATGTAGACACGGAGTGGCTTCTCGCAGAGTAACCCAACAACTGCAACCGATTGCGTTGGGTGTCGTCCCTCCACCCAACCTACGAAATTTCAACACTTCCAAGACTTTTGTCAGTCAACCAGGGGGTTAAGGGGTTAGGGGTGAGGTAAAATTTGTCTACCTTACTTAACCCAAAACCGCTATAAAAACAGGAAACTCACCTCAAAATGAGGTAATCCCAATGGTTTTAGAGGACAAAGGGACTTAACCTATTTCGCCATTTTTTCACCCCTTCCTGCAATTCCCCTGACAACCAACCATCAAATTGAGGATATAGGGGTAACCTTTGTACTAATTTCCAGCCTGCAGGTTGTAAAATTTCTCTCAATTCTTCTGCTTGAATATGACGATAATCGGGATTAACTTCATCTATAGGACTAATTCCTCCTAAATCCCTCGCACCAGCATCTAAACAAGCAAGTAACCATTCCCGGTCTTTAACTAAATTCGGGGGAATTTGAATAGTAATATCTGCTGGTAAAATCTGACGTGATTTGGCAATTAATTCTGGTAATTTATCCGCTGCAAAAGCTGCTGCAACAAAACTTTGCTGACTTCCTGGACTATGGGGTTGTAAAATAACTTCTTGGATATGATGATAACGTTGATGTAACTGAGAAATAGTTTCTAAAGTCTGCCAACAATCTGATTCATTTTCCCCAATTCCTAACAGTAAACCTGTGGTAAATGGGATTTTTAATTCTCCAGCCCATTGTAATTGTTGTAATCTAATTTCTGGTAACTTACTCGGTGCATGTTTATGAACTGTTTCTAATAAACTAGGAGTTAATTGTTCCAACATCAAGCCCATAGAAACATTAACTTGCTTTAATTTTTGCATTTCTGGAAAACTTAGCGGTCCCGCATTTGTATGGGGTAAAAATCCCATTTCTAATGCTAATTTACACAAATCATAAATACGTTGAAACCACTCTTGACGACGTGGTGAATGGGGGTGTACTTCTCCGCTAAGTATTAATATTTCACAGACATTTTGAGATTGTAACTTTTGAAAAATACTTACTGCTGCTGCCAAACTCATCCACGGACTTTCACCGGGATTTGTGCGGAAATTACAGTAACTACATCTATTAAAACATTCATAAGTCGGAACAATTGTATAAGCAGGACTATAGGTAACAATTCGAGAATTAGAAGTCATTTTTAATAAAAACCGAGTTGATTATAAATATTAACAGCAAAAATTCTCATTTTACTTTATTTTTACTTTATCAATTTTTAGTTTATCAACTCAGTTTTTCCATCGCAGTAATATTAAGACCAAACCATCTCCTGCTGTTTAGCGTAAATATTCTTCAGGTGCTTCTTGACGGTGTTAATAGTAATATATAATTGTTCTGCAATTTCTTTATAGGAAAAGTTCGCACGACGCAATAACCATACTTCTGTTTCTCGGTCAGTTAAACCATATTTGTAGGCATCTGTAATCGCCATACTCTCACTAGACTGATTGCAATCTTCTACGATTACTAACAATAAATTACTATCATTTGCACTTAGATTCAACCATCTAGCACGAATCCGTAATTTCATGTTTCTATCTGTCTCTATTTCCGACTCAATCGAAATTTTTTCCCCAGGAAATAGTTCACGGCTTTCTATTAAAGATTTACAAACACGCCAAATTTCCTTAGGTAATGGATTCTTTGACTCTACATTTGATATTAGTTTATTACAAATGTGGCGAGCAAATTCATTAGTATGAACCAAATCCCCTTCAGTTGTCACCACTAAAATACCATCTACAAAACTTTCAATTACTACTTGCAGTAAATCAAATTGTGAAGCAGACTGTAATGGCTGAGATGGCTGAGATGAAATTTTTTTCAGTTTAAAATTACGTCTTTGGGTAGATGCAAAATTATTGATTTTTGGTAAGCGATGCAACATTTTCTATAACCTCTTCGACTAACTACTCAATTGACGACCACAAAGCATTTATTGAGTGGCTAGCTTAATAATGAAATAGGAAATTGTGTATATACAATGACTAAGCTGTACGTAAGTCAACAGCACTGAAGTCTATTCTGTTAAGTCGAAGTTTGCGGAATTTACCTGAAGCAAGGTGAAGTTTTTATTAACTTTAGTGGTACAGTCAAAAAACTAGGAAATAATTAATTAGTGGGAATGACTATGGGAGACCTGTAAAACAGAACAAAACGGTATAAAACCGTATTATTCACCCTAGCGGGGAGGTCTTTCCAGTCTAAGCAACTAGATTGCTACGTTATTTAGGTCATGACACCCCTGAGTTAGACAGCTTTGGGCAATTGTCGGTAAGGATTAAACTGCGATTTCGTTTTACATTAAGCGGTCCTCTTGCCCTTAAAAAGCCTGAATAACATTGACGAGTTAAACCTTACACATTCGTGACACTAATCATTAATAAGTTGAGCATCAAGCCATCACAAATACATAGAAAGTGATGGCTACGCTACACAAAAATGTCTTTAGTATTTGTAAGCGTCCAAATTATCTCGTTTTATGGCTACTAATTACGATTTGAAGCCATGTAATCGGATGGCAAAGTCTGTCAGGGAGTTCTACGATATGAATCCAGCCAGAATTGATCAGTGGTTTCCAGTTGAACAACAGCGTCAGTATGTATCTCAATTGAAAAGACGGGTTGGTGTAACGCGACGTCGTGCAGAATATTTCGTCAAATTGTGGGCATATTTACTGTTAAAACAGCAGCAAGAACAGGGAAAGCACTTACAAGGACCTCTAACAGAATTACAGTTACCTGAAGGCTTTATTCCTTGTACCCATCGGGAAGCACACGAACTTTTTTACGGTCAACAAGACCGAGGAAGCGAACGTGCTGCAGGTATGATGATTGATAAGCTTGTGGCTTTGGGATTAATTGAAAAAGACTTTGATGGTAACAACACTTGCATTCGCATTTGTTCTTCCTTACCAAATCTACAACATGATGAGCAAATTACAGAAAATATTGTCTTAGTACCAGATAATTTTAATCCCCGTACTGACGCTATTCCTGTAGCTAGTTTCTTAGCTAATCATTACAACTGGATGAACAAAAAAGCTACAGCTGCTCCCCAAAAAATTGCTAGAATTCTACGTAATTGGGCTGGGAAATACTCTACAGGTATGCGGGTTTTACGTCGCTGTGATACCCAAGATGCGGTTGGCTTTTACGTATTTTACCCAACAGCAAGGGAATCTGAAGAGAATTTTTTTCTACCCCCTAGCAAAAGTTTGCATCTGAGTATCGCTTCGGAAATCGACCCCATTAAAATGGCGACTCCAGGAGATTTAGATTGTACTTCTATTTTTGTACGCAGTTGTCAACTTGATTCTCGTTATCAGCAACATTTCTACATGTGTCAATTGTTAAAGGACGCACAAAAAACCCTGATGCTTATGCAGTCAGATTTTCCCAACCTTTGTGACCTTTACACTCTTGCTATCCATCCAGATTCTGAACAATTAGCAACATCTGTGGGTTTTCAGAAAACTAGTTCAGATCCACAGTTATCTCTTTACTGGATGTATTTGGCATTAGATAAATTCTTGACTCTTGATATTGAAAAAGCTGTGTCAATCCTCAATTTACCCTAAAGCAACTGAGAAACTACTTCTTGTTGGAAACAGATAAGATATTGATTCTATTTTCCTGGCAATAAACATATATTTTTCGCATCATGACGAAAAGACGTTGTTTTGAATCTCTGTATTTATCTTTTGAACGTCACTCTAGTCACCAACATGTTCATTGTCATCACGGTGAGAGCAGTTCAACTCCTGACTATAACGCTATAGAACTTTTCACCTCTTGGTTAGGAAGTAAGAGTAGATTTCAACATCAACTTCCATCTCTAAACTACTTCTTGTTTAAAACAGATAAGATATTGATTCCATTTCCCTGGCAATAAACATATATTTTTCGCATCATGACGAAAAGACGTTGTTTTGAATCTCTGTATTTATCTTTTGAACGTCACTCTAGTCACCAACATGTTCATTGTCATCACGGTGAGAGCAGTTCA
>JASJCY010000130.1 GCA_030065825.1 Nostocaceae cyanobacterium
ATTAACCCCGCATAGTTTACTTGGTGGAGTACTAGTGTTCTGTCCCATTAGTTTTGATGGCTAGTTTTATAGTCATATTTATATGACTTTGACTATTAGACTGGGACTTATAGTCCCAGGTGGGTGTGATGGAAACCCCCTCATAATTAATGGGACAAACCACTAGTTACCAGCGTCACGCTGGTAATCAGGGTTTGGAGCCTCTGGCTCCTGTTATCGGAACTGGTGCAAGTTGTTAGTTACAATCCAGGGTTCCGTAAGGAGAGTAATCAGAGGTTCCAAAAAAACCCCCATCCAATTTATCTTACTGCCCTCTTTAAGAGTTTTTACGGTAGATATACCATGAATAAATTGTTAGTTTAATTACACATAATATTCATCCATTTGTCGATGACTATGCTCCATGATTGATTTTTCTTGTCCAGATAAAGGTATAAACCAATGCTTGTTTCAAGAAGCATGAATTGTATGGAACAAAAAAAACTAATGTTATCCGTAAAAACTGATGTTATCGGTGAAGAAGTTATATCAAGTCCTGATGATTATTTATGACTAAAACCTCACCTCCTCCGACCGACTTCCCTCTCCTTGCCCAGACACAGAGTAACTACTTACTCCAGACTACTACCTTGGGGGTAGGAAAGGGAAAAGGAATAAGTAAATAAAGGATTTAATATTATAGCAATGCCCCATGAAAATGCAATGAAGATTTAGTAAAGATACTATGAAGTTAAATTTTGACAACCTCTGATAATTTGCGGTCAGCTGTTAAGCACAAATTTACAAAAATTAGTTTAGGATGATGAATTCATATATATCTATAAAACAATTCATCAAGGTTATTAGATGGTTTTATTGAGATTAATTAAACATTAAAACCAGAGTTTTTGCAGGAAAAAATGATATAGAGCTATTTTTTGAACACTGCAAAATCAGAGTATAAAATATAGAATACAGAGGGTACAGTGACGGAAAAAATTTCGGTGTTATACTTTCTAAAGAGATAGCATTAATATTTCTTGATGATTTTGGTAATCATCGATTTTCAATGTTGATAACCTCAAATATCCCACCTTCAAGGTGAGGAGAGTTTCTTGAAGCTTGCCTCATGGCTTGTCTTCTTTAAAGATGATTTTTGCCTAATTTCTAATTATTTTTCCAGGAGAAAATACCATTATGGTGGCTTTAGCAGAAGATTTGGTGTCTTTGAAAGACGCATATATTATCGGTCAAGAAAACTTTGACTTATGGAGTGATGGGATTGAGACAGAAGGTACAGGAGGTTATTTAAAGGTATTACCGACTCATGACCCTGAGAATCCGGTGATCTTTAAAGACCCTTTTATAGATTGGCAGAATGATGAAGCTGAAGGAACCTACTATTCGAGTTGGGGTGAAGACGGGGTATTAGAACTAACCCTAGACATGGATGATCTCGAAGAAATCGAAATCGATGGCTTCGGGACTCTAAAAGCAGGAGATGGCATAATTCCCTGGTTTGGTAACAAGGAAACTCCCTATGATTCTCTCATGGGCTATAACGGCTTGGTTCCAGGACCAATGTTGATTGTAGAACCTGGAGATAAAATTAGAATCAAACTCAACAATAATTTAGAAGGGCAAGCAACCAACTTTCATGCCCATGGTATGCATGTATCACCCATGGGACATGGGGATAATGTTCTTAGCCTCGTAGAATCCAAAGACAGCTGGGATATAGAAATTGACATCCCAGATGGTCATTCCCTTGGACCTAGCTGGTATCATCCCCACCTGCACGGAAAAACGACTGAACAGTTGGAAGCAGGATTAGCTGGTTTCATAGTAGTTAACCCCAATCACGACCTTGAGGATATAGATAACTGGAATCCAAAAGAAGAAAACATGTTCTTCATGGCTATTAATAGCTTTGGAATCCAGCAAACAAATAGACCTGGTAGGATAGACGATCCCTCAACAACGGATAAGGACGAAAGCGATCCCCTAAATGCAACAGATCCAAGTTTGAAGATAGAGTTGCCCGCAGGTACACCTTTACAAGTCAATGGGGATGGTTCTTATGAACTGTCAGACGCGGTATTTGTAGGTTTTAACGCCAAACCAATTCCCTACGATCCAAAAGTACCCACAGGCGATCGCCCCAATGGTAACTTTGAATATGGGGGTGGTCCGTTAAAAGAACCCGTAGAAAACGTTATTCACACCGTCAATGGTCAATATAACCCCACCATTCAAGTTGAGACTGGTGAATGGAATCGTTTTTCTTTAGGAAATTTCGCCTCCAATGCCTTCCACGTTGTGCAATTGGTGAAAGACGATGGAAACGGCAACCTGACTCTGGAAGAATTTAATGTGGTGGGACTTGATGGTGACACCATTGGCTTAGTAGAAGAGAAAGCCAGATTAGTCACAGAAACCCCACTACTCAATCCCGGAACTCGGATATCTCTGCTGCACGCATTTGAAGAAGCAGGTACTTATTACTTCCTTTCCAATGGAACGGAAGAGATTTTGGGTGATGACACCTCATCGTTAATAGATACATCACCAGACGTTATCGAGAAGGGATTTGCCGATGGTCACTTGATTTGGGGATCTCAAGTTTTAGCAACAGTTGAAGTGACTGGGGAGACAGTCGAACAACCTGACTTTCCAGAAACTTATGAATACCTGGAAAAGAAAAGTGACGAGGCTGATAAAATTGTCGAAGGTGCAGAAGTAGAGGAAGCTGAGGGTACCTTAAAAGAACGTACCTATGTCTGGTATGCCAACCTCGGAGGTGCGATCGCAGAAGGTAATAACCCAGATGACCTAGAAGTACTAACATTCGAGGGAACTTACACCATTAATGGGGGGTATTTTACTCTTGATAATGCCACCCCAATCGCTCTACCAATGCTCGGAGAGACAGAAAGATGGACACTGATCAACGAATCTGGCTTGAGCATAGCTAATGCAAGCATCGATGAAGAGTTTCCAGAAGGTGTTCCTGATATTCCTTTGGTAGAATGGCACCCATTCCACATTCACCAGAATGAGTTTATTGTCACAGAAATCAATGGCATCTCAGTTGAAGAGATAAAAGGAACCTACCTGGATAAGGTATTTAGCGATACTATCGCTATGCCACCTACTTACGCCCCAGATTCAGCTAATCGAGACAATCCCTACGGTGTACCACAAGTAGATGGCATACCATCGGAAATCAAAATCCTGATGAACTTCAAGGATTTCCCTGGTAGCTACGTGAACCATTGTCACATTCTCTTCCACGAAGATGCAGGAATGATGACAACTGTCAGAGTAATCCTGAATACACGGGATACTTGGCTTGGTTTCGGCTCCAATGACAATGGATATGTGGAGTTAATTCGGGCTAGCAATATTGAAGAAAGCATCCAGCTAACCCCCTACGGCAAAAACTTCAAAGGTGGAATCGATCTCGCCATTGGCGATATTAATTACAAGAATCCATTTGATAACCAGAACGTAACTGATAATGTTACTGATATTGTCACAATCCAGCATTCCGTAGATCGACCAGGGGATAAGTTCACAGTTAAAGTCTTTGATGGTAGGACGCTGATTGAAGAGCAAGAAGAAGGCAAGAAATTATTTAATGGTGGAGACCCACAACTACTGATTAAAGAGTTTCAAGTCTTCCAAGGGATGGATGTATCCCCTGAACGCATCGCGTCAGTGGCAACCGGTGACATCAATGGTGACGGATTCTCAGACATAGTTGTAGGTATCGGTGGTGAAATCAACCCACGAATTGAAGTTTATAGTGGTAAAGATTATCAGCTGATCAGCAAAATCGACGCATTTCATCACCACGAAGGCTTCAAAGGTAAAATCAACCTAGCAGCGGGTGATGTTAACGGAGATAACTTCGATGATATCATTGTCGGTCAAGGTGCGGGTGGAAAAGGATTAGTAGAAGTTTACAGTGGCGTTGAAATTGATGCTTTAATACGTGAAAATCCAGCAGATGCTCTGGATGCTCGTAAAGCAGCCCATGAGACCGTACTGTTTAAAGACTTTAAAGCCTACGGTGACTCTTACACCGGGGAAGTTGAGGTCACATCTGGTTATGTACTCCAGACTCCATATGAACCCAATGGTGCTGCTGTGCAAACCCAAAACGCCAACATTACCACATTAGCAGTAGATGGTGCCCCTGATGGGTATGACCAAGTACAGGTATTCACCTATACTGCATCAGCCCATTATGGAAGTCATGGAAGTTCTGATGAATCTGGTGATTCTACGGACAGTTCTCATGATTCCGGTCATGAAGGTCATGGAAGTTCTCATGATTCCGGTCATGAAGGTCATGGAAGTTCTGATGCTGCTGATGACATTCGTTTGGACGCATCATTTACCCCTGATGGTGACATCAAAGAAATTTCCGGAACCTTTGCTGACATTCCAGATGGGGATCGGGGTCAATCAAGTATATTTAGCCGCCAAGAAGACGGTAATTATCAATTAGTTTACTTGCAGGAAGAGAATAAACCTACTTCCATTGATATTACCGCCACTGCCCCACCTCCTAAACCTCCAGCGACTGTAGTCTCTGGCACTTCTGGTAATGATGTTTTCGATGCCGCCGATCCTAGCGATTCCTTTGATGGCAACAACAATATTCTCTTTGCAGGTGGCGGAGAAGATTACGTAGATACCACGATTGGTGTTGGTAAAAATCGCATCTTTGGTGGTAGAGATGGTGATGAATTTTTCGTTGGTGAGCGCGATCGCGTCTTTGGTGGTAAAGGCGATGATGAGTTTTATGCCATTAACGGACGGGGTGGTAACCGCATGTCCGGTGGTGGTGGAAATGATACCTTCTACCTCGGTGCAGGCGATCGCGCTTTAGGTGGTGCTGGTGATGACAAGTTCTATGTTCAATCCGGTGGCGATAACATCTTGGTTGGTGGTGCTGGCGCTGACCAATTCTGGATTGCTAATGGAGACCTGCCAGATGCACCCAATACCATCATTGACTTTAACATTGACGAAGATGTGATTGGTGTTCGTGGTATTGGCGCGTCATCCAAAGATGATCTCACCTTTAGCCAAGACGGAGGTAACACTCTGATTGGCTTTGGAGGTACCGATCTGGCAATTTTACGAGGTATTCAAGCGAACAATTTGCAAGACCGTAACTTCGCATTTATCGAAGTTTCATAGAGAAATGGCTGTAGGGGCGCGGTTTCCGCGCCCAATAGCGGTTTCCGCGCCCAATAGCGGTTTCCGCGCCCTATAAAAGATGTAACGGATGATTCCCTCAAGTGTAGGTAATTATCCGTATTAGTTTCGGTATTAACGGGTCAGACCCACTATTCTCCAGCAGCATCCATTGGCAGAGGGGGAAGAGGAGAGAGGATGGGGTTTTCGGTTGAGTGTGGGATGGGCATCCCTGCCCGTCCGAATTCCACCAATTCTCTTGTAATGGGGTTTTCGGTTGTATGTGAGATGGGCATCCCTGCCCGTCCGAATTCCACCAATTCTCTTGTATTCCATAAGCGTAAAAACCGCTATTAAATTATTCCAAATTGTAAGGGCGCGGAAACCGCGCCCCTACGAATGATACAATCGGTTAATTGACAATTGGGGTATATGAAGCGATTTCGCGCTTCTTACCATTTTGTATAAAAAATTTCGGAAAATTGTGTTTAGGCTTAGGACTCAAATACTTCATTGAGGGCACCAAAGCAACCAGCTGCTTTATTAAAACCTGCATAAACGCATGTAAACAAAAGCAGTTCTTCGATTTCCTCACGAGTTGCTCCTTGTTTGAGAGCCATATTGACATGAGCTGCAAAAGGATTACCAGGTCCTGTATGATCCTGATTTACCACATCAATGGCAATGGTAATCAAAGCCTTAGTTTTTTGGTCAATCAAGGGATGTCCCCAAACTTCACCCGCTACCCGAGTTACAAAGTCACCAAATTTAGGGTTAATGCTATTTAAACCTTCTTGAAGTTCTTTGTCATCTAGAACGGCATTTTCGTATTTCATAGATAGCTCACTCTCTGTGTCTTATGGCAATTGACTATTCTCTAGTCTCCAATAACTATATAAAGATATAGCGCCTCAAACTATCTCTATATAGGAAACTCATCCGAGTCTACACTGACAAATCCTTTGTGACAAGTTCATCTAAATTGAATTTTGAAATCAATTACCATGTAAAGGGTCAATGCTTTGCATCATAAGGCATACAGCGATTTTTCAACCATTCCTGCATTTATTTAACAAAATATTAAGTAAATTGATTAACTTGATTCATAAAGTAAGAAAATAATCGTAATTCAGTTGTCGAGCATGATATCGATACCTATAAGTCTGAATAATATTTTTTGAGAGTAAACTCTAAAATTAAAATAAGCTAGTACTTTGATACTGTTAGTGGTATGTGCATACTAATAAGTAATATAAAAAGTATTGATTACCCTATACGATACTTGAAGAAAATGTTAAAACAAATGAGGTGGTATGTGAAAAATTGACTATGTCTCTATCTAGAGGAATATGTCTCACAGCACCCTTGTCGATAAGTGGGTAGAGGCTGTTGGGTCTTGTCGTTAGACATCACACTTAATTAGCACCTTCCCCAGTCCTGATTTTTATTCCTTCAATGTTAATGGGGGAGAACACTATTAGGTAAAACCTAGTCTGGAATAGGATTTTGAGATAATCCGCGAACAGTCAGATCAAAACTAAGGAGTATCTAATGTCTAACCAAGATTATTCCGTCTTCGATCCAAATCTGAAGGTTCAACCAGATCGGACAATTTTTCCAGGCGAAAATATTGAAGTTTGGTATAATCGCCAACTATGTATCCATGCTGCTGAGTGCGGACGGGGACTGAAGGAGGTGTTCAATGCCAAGAAAGATCCTTGGATAGATCCAGACAAAGCTAATGCCGATCAAGTCGCCAAAGTAGTAATGCGTTGTCCAACAGGTGCATTGAACTTTAAGCGTACTGATGGCGGACCACAGGAACCAATTCCTGAGAGTAACACGGTGGTAGTTTCACCGGATGGTCCTTTTTATATGCGTGGTGAAATCATCATCCAAGATGCAGCAGGTAAGGAGGAGTCAGTACAAACACGGTTAGCCTTGTGTCGCTGTGGTGCATCAGCAAATAAACCATACTGTGATGGTGCCCATGAAAAAGCAGGGTTTCGGGATGCTGGACCTGTAAATAGCGATGGTGGAGGCAACCTAGAACAAGGGGGTCCTTTGAGGGTAACAGCCCTCAAGGATGGTCCCCTACAATGCTCTGGTGCATTCACCATGCGGGCTGCTAGTGGACGGGATGCCCTCCAAGGAACCTCAGCATATCTATGCCGTTGCGGTGGCTCAGCAAACAAACCATTTTGCGATGGTGCCCATGCAATTATTGGCTTCCGAGATAATAATCCAGAAAGTATTAGGAATTAACTCTGTAGCCCTTGAAGATAATTTAGGCTGCCGAGGTCAGGATTTAATCCCTAAATAGCATCCTTATGGAGGAATAAGATGAGAACAACCAACTATGGCGATAGAGACCAAGAAGGCAAAGTAGTCTTCTATGTACCCTTATGGAAAAGAAAGGGAATTTCCCTAGAACTTTTCGACGACTACTGGCGCAATGTTCATGGTCCAGTATGTGCGAGATTACCTGGTCAGTTCCAGTACTGGCAGTTTCACGTTGCCCACAACGAAGGTGGAGTGTTTCCGGATGTTGAAGGTGTAACTCAAGTCTTGCCAGAGGAAGATCAGTTTGACGGCATCGCGGAATTAAGCTTTAAGTCAAAAGAAGATCGTCAGACTTGGTTTAATGCCGCTGCTATCCTCATGGATGACGAACACAACCTGTTTAGTAAGGCAATTGGATACAATACCAGTCCTGGCAATTCCATCACTTTTGTCGATGGGATTGAAAATGGCGCTCCCAATGGCAAAGTTGGCGTGGAAAAATTCCATGTCATGGTTAAAAAAGCTGATGGGGTGAGTGTAGAGGAATTTCGCCACTATATGAGGGAAGTTTTTGCCTCCAAAATTGCTACTAATCAGCACCTTTTGAAATTACGCTTACATCTATTTGATGAAGTCGATAATTCCCGTCCTGATGCCGCTGGAGTATCTCATTTTGAGCCAGAATCAAAACAGTATCAAGGTGCATTTGAAATTGCCTTTGCTAACCGCTTAGATATGGAAATGTTCTTTGCTTCTAGTGAATATCAAGCAGCGGTTCAAGGACAATCTAAATTTATTAGACAAATCTGCCCCTTCCCCGAAAGAACAGCTTATGCCTTTGTATATGAAGGTAAAATGACTTTGGCTGGGGAAAGGAGTTCCACAGTTGCTGAACTAATTATGAATATAGGTGCAACAAATCAACTCAAAGAAGATATTGTTGAACTGATTGTTGGTAAGGTTTAGTAATTGTTTGTTTTTTGTTTTTCTGTCATAACTAATTAGTGGTAATTCACAGGAGATATTTAGCCAATGAAGCGCATTAACTACTACAAGGACTTAATTGCTGATTATTCCACACCAGGGCTGGTATCCGATGAAATGAAACAGAAACTCATCGATGATGCCTGGAAGTTTATTGCCTTAAAAGAAGAAAAACAACCAGAAATGGGTGCTGATTATACCCCAGAGCAAATTGAGAAAGAAAATAAAGAATGGTGGCCTAGTCACTGCGAAGCTTTACGGCAGGGTAGAGGAGATATTTTAACAGCAGAATATCGGAATGACCTAGTTTATTTCTGTCAAGATGGTCCCTTCTACGGCTTAGAAGAACAACAAGAAAGGGAACAACATTGGTGGGCATTGATTTCTCAGCCGGGAGTCACAATGTGCTGGCCCATCGTCCAATTTTGGAGCGAATTTGTACATTTTGAATGGCAATGTTTAGATGATGAAACCCATGAAACTATTGCTAAAGGAATGGTTTGTTGGGTAAGACGCGGACACAGAGGAGGTTGTTATTTCAAGAGTGAACAATTAACCTTCTACCGTGATGTTTTCTCTTCACCTGAATTGTTAAAACTAATCAAGGTCTAGGACTAAATTACGTAGATAAATAATTGAGAATCACCACTCAAATAGGGAGAACAAAATGACTACCGAATCTTCCCAGAAAGGGAAAATTGGTGTACTTATTGAAGAACATTTTGATGGCACGGAATTTCGTCGTTTCAATGAGTATTTCCCAACACAGGGCTATGAAGTCGATTACATTTCTCATTTGTGGGGCAATCCAGAATTGCGTTTCGGTTCTAACCCCGAAAATGACGAAATAGAATACCACGTCACAGTTACCACAGAAGTAAAAGACGTTGAACCTACTGATTATAAAGGCATCATTTGCATTGGAGCCTATGCAATGGATCGCCTCAGATATCAGGTAAATGTGAGAAAGGGTCAAAAAAATCAAGCCCCAGCGGTAGTTTTTCTCCGGAAAGCTATGGCAACAGATAATGTGAAAGTCGGCACTATTTGTCATAGTTTATGGCTTTTATGCGCTGATACAGATATGTTAAAAGGACGCAAAGTTACTTGTGCTCACAACATTATTTGTGATGTGGAAAATGCCGGAGCAGAAATCGTTTATGAAGGGGATGCTACTGCTGATTTAGTCATAGATGGTAACTTGATTACAGGCAAACATCCAGGAATGGTTGAAGAATTCATGGAAGCTTTTGTCAAAGAAATCGAGAAAAATTAGTGACATAGACCACTAATTTTGATGGTAAAAATAATGATTTAATGATTTGTGGGTCAGCCATCTCTGGCTGAGAAGCACACAGGCAAGGATGACTGTACCACAAACCATCAGTCATCCCTGGCTGACAAACCCACAGGCAAGGATGCCTGTACCACAAACCATCAGAATTAATGACATGAACCACTAACCAATTGTGAATAAATCAATTCTGGGCTTTGTCAATTCTTAGTTGAAACCGGGGACACGGGACTTTTTCCTGTGTCCTGGGTTATAACATAAAGAAGCTGGAATATTTTTGATGGCAAACAATTAATTTGAGGTTTTGAATCTTTGAATGAGAAATGAAAGGTTTATTTTTGTTCTCAAACATAACCTGATTTTTTAGACACACATCTTCGACCTGGACTAAAAACTAAGTTTCGAGCAAATTTATCATTTTCAAAACCTTTATTTCTAGTTTAGAAACCCGTTTTAGTCTTGAGTTGAGATAGAAGACTCAAAGCCAATACTACTCGGTTAGAACTACAAACCCCTTATGTGTAGGTTGGGTTAAGCGACAGCGTAACCCAACAAAAAAGCCCTTGATGTTGGGTTTCCTGATGTCAACCCAACCTACAATATTCCTTAACCTAGCAGTATTGGACTCAAAGCCAGAAATGATAGTTCCCCATCTTTTTGGTATTCTACATTTTTTCGGTGATATCGAACTCTGTTTATTCTGAGCAACACAAGGAATATTATGAAAGATTTTTCCTTCTCTGATTTAATCGCTGGTTATGTTACCAACTATGATGCAGATAGCGATATTTTTGGACTAAAAACCTCCGATGGCAGAGAATTCAAAGTTAAACTAAGTCCCATGGCATATGCCAAAGTGATTCAAAATTTTGATGAAGGCTACCCTGATGCTACCGGAACCATGAGAACGATGCTGGTTCCCGGACGCTATTTATTTACTTATGGGGTATTTTATCCAGATAACGATATCTTTGATGCCAAACAAATAGTTTTTGTTGGTCGTAAAAAAGATGATTACGTCTTTGAAAAACAAGATTGGTGGGTACATCAAATTAATTCTTTGGGCAAGTTTTACCTCAAAGCTCAGTTTGGTGAACAGGAATATAATTACCGCAACTATCGCACCTCTCTCAGTCTGAGTGGGACACAATCAGGTACTAATTTCCGCCAAGAAACCGATACCATCTCCCGTCTCGTCTACGGTTTTGCCACTGCTTTTATGCTTACTGGCAATGATAGCTTCCTCAAAGCTGCCGAAAGGGGTACAGAATATCTGCGGGAACACATGCGATTTGTGGACTTAGATGAAGGTATTGTCTACTGGTATCATGGCATTGATGTCCAAGGTGAACGGGAGCAAAAAATCTTCGCCTCAGAATTTGGTGATGATTATGATGCCATCCCTGCCTATGAACAAATTTATGCCCTCGCAGGTCCGATCCAAACCTATCGCTGTACTGGTGACCCGCGAATTCTAGACGATACCGAGAAAACCATCAAACTGTTTAACGACTTTTTCCTCGATAAAAGCGAATATGGCGGCTATTTCTCCCACATCGACCCCGTAATGCTCGATCCCCTCAGCGAATCCTTAGGACGCAATAAGGGGACAAAAAACTGGAACTCTGTGGGTGACCATGCTCCAGCTTACCTGATTAATTTGTGGCTGGCTACAGGCAAGCAGGAATATGCCGACATGTTGGAGTACACCTTCGACACCATTGAGAAATATTTCCCGGACTATGAAAATAGCCCCTTTGTCCAAGAAAGATTTTTCCAAGATTGGTCGCACGATACCACCTGGGGATGGCAGCAAAACCGAGCTGTAGTCGGTCACAACTTGAAGATAGCCTGGAACCTGATGCGGATGCACAGCCTCAAACCCAAGGACAAATACGTAGAACTAGCAAGAAAAATTGGCGACCTGATGCCCGCAGTTGGTAGCGACCAGCAACGGGGTGGTTGGTACGATGTAGTTGAGCGTATCCTCGGTGAAGGGGAAAAGTCCCACCGCTTTGTTTGGCACGATCGCAAAGCTTGGTGGCAGCAAGAACAGTCAATCCTAGGCTATTTAATCCTAGCGGGGGTTCTCAAGGAAAACGACTATAAGCGTTTAGCCAGAGAAGCATCCGCATTTTATAACGCTTGGTTCCTCGATTTAGAAGACGGTGGTGTTTATTTTAACGTCCTCGCCAATGGTATTCCTTATTTGGCTGGAGGAAACGAACGAGGTAAAGGTTCTCACTCCATGAGCGGTTACCACTCCTTTGAATTGTGTTACTTGGCTGCTGTTTATACCAACTTGCTGATTACTAAGCAACCCATGGACTTTTACTTTAAGCCCATGCCAGGAGGATTCCCCGACAACATTCTCCGTGTATCTCCTGATATCTTGCCTCCTGGAAGTATTAAAATTGCCAAATGTGAAATTGATGGAGAACCTTACAGCAACTTTGATGCTGAAGGATTAACCGTCACATTACCAACAGCTGGTGAATGCGAACGGGTAAAAGTTAAGGTGCAAATTGTTCCTGTGTAGCCTATTGATGGAACAATTGGGAGATGGAGAATCCCTCTCCCAATCCTTAATTAAAAAGTCAGTGGGGCTTTTGTCAACATGGAAATTAATATCAAAACAATTGAAGACGTAAAGGTAGCGGCTTTAGTAGGTGATGTGGATGCGAAAACAGCACCATCGGTGACAGAGCAAGTTACACCTCTGGTTGAACCAGGAAGTAAAATTGTCCTGGATATGACCGGGGTGCCCTATATGTCTAGTGCTGGCTTGCGATCGCTGCTATCCTTGTATCGACAAGCAACTGCTAAAGAAGGCAAGATAGTATTGGTGGGTTTGTCTGAGGATATTCAAGATACCATGTCTGTGACCGGATTCCTCGACTTTTTTCAGACCAGCGAAACTCTGGAAGAAGGATTAATAGCACTAGCGTAGGGGAGATAGGCACAAATAACAATGCAACGAATCGATATTCATCCAACCCACACTTACGAAAACTTTAAATTGCGCTGTGGGAAACCATTTCCTTTTGGTGCAACTCTAGTTCCAGGAGGCGTAAACTTCTCCATATTTTCTAGTTATGCCACATCCTGTACCTTAGTGCTATTTGAAAAGCACAAAGAAAAACCAATGGTAGAAATTCCTTTTCCTGAGGAGTTTCGCATTGGTAATGTCTATTGCATGGTTGTATTTGACCTCGATTACGAAAATATCGAATACGGCTATCGCATGGATGGACCAAATAATTTTCAAGAAGGTCACTGGTTTGACAAGAGTAAAATCTTGATGGACCCCTATGCTAAAGTTATTGGCGGTCGGGATGTGTGGGGAGTACTCCCGGACTGGAATGATATTTACCATCACCGGGCAAGAATTGCTGTAGACGACTTTGACTGGGAAAATGAACGTCCTTTGGAAATTCCTCCAGAGGATCTAATTATTTATGAAATGCATGTCCGCAGCTTTACCCGTCATCCCTCTTCTGGAGTTAAGGAAAAGCACCAAGGAACATTTGCAGGACTCAGGGAGAAAATTCCTTATCTCAAAGAATTAGGCGTCAATGCTGTGGAACTGATGCCCATTTATGAGTTCGACGAGTTTGAAAATAGCCGTCCTAACCCCGAAACCGGGGAAATGCTGTTAAACTACTGGGGTTACAGTACCGTGGGCTTCTTTGCCCCTAAAGCGGGCTATGCAGCCACGGGCAAATTTGGGATGCAGGTAGATGAACTCAAGGCGCTGATTAAAGAATTACACAAAAATGGCATTGAGGTAATTCTGGACGTGGTTTTCAACCACACCGCTGAAGGTAACGAGCATGGTCCGACAATTTCCTTCCGAGGAATTGACAATAAAACTTACTATATGCTCACGCCAGAAGGTTATTATTTTAACTTTAGTGGCTGCGGAAATACACTGAATTGCAATAACCCCATTGTCCGGGATATTGTGTTAGACTGTCTGCGGTATTGGGCAAGCGAATACCACATAGACGGTTTCCGCTTTGATTTGGCTTCCATTCTCGGACGCGATCCCTGGGGTGCCCCTTTGGCAAATCCTCCGTTGTTGGAGAGTTTGGCTTTTGACCCAATTTTGGCTAAGTGTAAACTAATTGCTGAAGCTTGGGATGCGGGTGGTTTATACCAGGTAGGTTCTTTCCCCGCTTATGGACGGTGGGCAGAGTGGAATGGTAAATACCGGGATAGTATTCGTAAGTTCCTCAAAGGAGATGGCAGCGTGGGAGATTTTGCCCAGCGTCTCCAAGGTTCCCCCGACCTTTATTCCTGCACTGGGCGATCGCCAGCGACATCGATTAATTTTATTACTGCTCATGATGGTTTTACCTTGATGGATCTGGTTTCCTATAACGGGAAGCATAACGAAGCTAATGGGGAAAACAACAATGATGGCACCAACGATAACGAAAGTTGGAACTGTGGCTGGGAAGGTGCTACGGACGACCCAGGAATAAATGCTTTGCGTCGTCGGCAGATTAAAAATGCAGTGGCACTGTTAATGGTGAGTCAGGGAGTGCCCATGATTCTCATGGGTGATGAGATGGGTCGCACCAAGAAGGGTAATAATAACACTTATTGTCACGATAACGAATTAAATTGGTTAGACTGGAGTCTATTAGAAACCAATGCAGATTTGTTTAAATTCTTTAAACATTGCATTGCCTTCCGTAAATCCCAGCCAGTACTGAGAAACCAAGGGCATTTCCAGAATCAGGACTATGTTGGCAGTGGCTATGCTGATATTACTTGGCATGGCACCAAAGCTTGGTATGCTGATTGGTCTGATTCTTGTCGCACCCTTGCTTTTATGCTCTGTGGCAAACATGCCAAGCAAGGGACAATGGAAGATGATTACATCTATGTGGCAATGAATATGCACTGGGAGACTCACTGGTTTGAACTTCCAGAGTTACCACCGGGAATGAAGTGGCACATCTTTGCCAATACAGGCATTCCTACACCAGAAGATAGCTGGGAACCTGGATCTGAACCCCTCCTAGAGGATCAATCGGGAGTGCTGATGGGCGATCGCTCTGTGGCAATTTTAGTTGGTAAATAGGTTCATCCGTTACCAATATTAAATTTTTAACCTGTAAAAACTCACAACTACAACAAAACTATGGCTTTTGAAGCAACTCTGGAAACAATTGATAACATCGCTAAAATTACTTTATCTGGGGAACTGGATGGAAGTACAGCACCCGTATTTAAGGAAAAAGTAGAAGAAGCTGCTAAGCAAGAACCAAAACGTCTGGTGCTGATGATGCAAGAGCTAGAATATATGGCTAGTGCTGGACTGCGAGTGCTAATTTTCGCCAAACAAAAAATGGGTAAAGAGGTTGATATTTATATGGTAGGCACTCAAGAATTGGTACTGGATACCATCAAAAAGACTGGCTTCGACCACAGTGTATTTCTACTAGATGAATATGACGCGGTTGAAATTGAAAAGGTGTAAATAACATCTCATCTTTGTTTAAACAGTTACCATGTCTGTGTGGGTCGGTAATGGGTAATAAGTAATGAATAATAGATTCATGATTTACCATTTACCAACACACTATAAAGAGTAATTTTCACACCCCCATCACAGACAATCCCTGTTCCCTATTTCCTGTTAAGAGTTCCCCATTAAATACAATAAGAGTGGGATGGGCATCCCTGCCCGTCCTAACTTCCCTCTTTTACATCAAATTGGGAATACCACTGTTTATTTGTGATTATTCAGCACTAGAACTACTGGCTATGAAAACCTTAACTGTAGCAGGAACACTAGATTCCTTAAGCGAAATTGCCAAATATGTGATGCAAGCAGCAGAAGCAGCTAGCTTAAATAAAAAAGCAGCTTATAAGTTGCGTCTAGCAGTTGACGAAATTGCTACCAATATTATTGTTCATGGCTATAAAGAAGCAGGGTTAGAGGGAGAGTTAGACTTGTCTTGTGATATCAATGAGTCCAGTTTAACCATTTCCATGGAGGACACTGGTGCTAAATACGATCCTTACACAAATATTGTAGAAGAGGAGGAATTACAAAAGCCTTTGATAGAAAGACCTATAGGTGGGCTGGGTTTATATTTAGCAATTCAAGGAGTTGATAAATATTTGTATGAACGAGTTGGTAATCGCAATCGCAATATTTTTGTTGTTTGCTGTCAATAAAAACGTTGATTTTAAGCCGCTTATACTTGAATTATAGGAATCCGGTTTGATTCGTAAAATTCTTCGTGAAGATAGGGAACTCTTAACGGGGAACTCTTAACAGAAAATGTACTGAGCTTTTTAAGCGCAAGCGCAGGCTACGCCAACAAAAATCAAATAGGAGTCCTATAGTTTACCTAAATTGAATCAAATTATTGCCAAAACATAGAACCAAAAGTTTTTGTTTTAAAAATATCTACACCTGCAAAGGTGTATTTTGTAATTCAATCCAGGACTTAGGCAACTGGCACAATATAAAACTTCCAAGTGGGATTTTTACCCCATATTTGGAGAGGGATAAAAAACCCAACTACGAACAAAAAAATGTGACAATATCCTAAGTCCTATCAATCATTTAAATACATTTTATAATTTGGGCAAGGGGAAGAATAGATTTGTATAATCAATCCAAAGAAAATGATAACGAAGAATTGGAACTCTTACGGCAAGAGGTAGCAGGACTCAAAGCAGCACTGAGAAACAAAGAAGCAGCTTTCAACGCTCAATCCCAACTGCTGGAGAAGTTAGTAGAGATGGCACGCTCTTCATCCCAAGGTGAAGTCTTGAAAGCAGCATTACAAACCACATTAGATGTGGCTACGGAACAAACAGCTTCTGAAAAAGGTAGCTTATTTTTGCTAGAACCTTGTGGAAGAGTATCTGAAGCAATCCTATCGCGCACGGAAGTGACTGCCCAACAGCGGAAGCTTTTAATCGGTAATGTGTTAGATAAAGGTCTGGCAGGTTGGGTAATTCGTCATCGCCAGTTAGGATTAATTACTGACACCGAAGACGATGACCGCTGGCTAACTTTACCCAATCAGCCTTACGAAGTACGTTCTGCATTAGCAGTTCCCATTCTCAGAAGAAATGAACTACTGGGGATTATCACCCTTCTACACTCTCAGCCAGGACATTTTACTGAAGAAGTAGCTAATTTAATGCAGGTGACTGCTGACCAAATGTCCCTGGTATTAGAAAATGCTCGCCTTTACTCAAAACTAGATGAATATTCAAAAGCCCTTGATGCTGAGTTGGAAAAGGGACGACAAATTCAGATAGATTTTCTCCCCTACGAAATCCTCCAGTTGCCAAATTGGGAGATTGCAGCTTGTTTCCATCCTGCCCGTCAGGTCGCTGGTGACTTCTACGATGCTTTTGAACTTTCTGATAATCACGTGGGGTTGGTAATTGCTGATGTGTGCGATAAAGGCGTAGGTGCAGCTTTATTTATGGCTCTGATACGCAGTTTAATCCGCATTTTTTCATCTCAAAACCAATTACAAGGAATCCCATCAAATGTTCTAGAAGAATATAAGCCTCTACCCGATGGTTGGATTGGTCAGTCTATGGCTACCAACTTGGCTCATGTTAACGCTCTCCAAGCCGTTTCCCACACTAATGAGTACTTAGCCCAAAATCACTGGCAGATGAGTATGTTTGCCACACTGTTTTTCGGAGTGTTAGAACCGACAACTGGTTTACTCACTTACATTAATGGAGGACATGAACCACTTTTTATCATCGGTGAATCTGGCATTAAAAAAGCTCTCAAATCTACCGGAGCAGCAGTAGGAATGATACCCGGTATGAAGTTTAAAATTCAGCAGATTAAACTAGAACCAGGTGATATCATAATTGGCTATACTGATGGTGTTACTGAAGGCAAAAACCCTGATGGTGAATTATTTACTGACAAGCGATTACAAGATATTCTAGAGGAGCCACAAACATCAGCCTCAGATTTGGTTACCAACATCAAAACTCATTTGTTCACCTTCATTGACGATGCACCGCAGTTTGATGATATTACGATGTTAGCTGTGCGGCGATCGCTGTAATTGAGTTAGCACATTCAGCGAAACTCAAACAAACCCCTACAATCTCTCTCTATTGTAGGGGTCTTATTCATATCATATTAACTATAGTTTGTCAAGGGCAGTTATTTATGAGGTAAATTTGGACGATGAAAATTGGGCTTTCTTGATATTATGAAAATCTGACTTTTGGTTGAACTGCTACGGAGTGAGTAGGGTTCTAGCTGTTTGAGGCGATTTATAGTCACAAGTGCCCCAAAAACACTTTTTCATACTATACCATCAAACAACGGAATTGCGTCAATCATCTTGAAAAGATTTTCCAGAAAAATTGGGCAAAAAATGGTTAAGTATTAAAATACTAAAACTCAGTCTTATAAATTATAAGTTTGAATTATAAATATCAGCTAAGCACAGCCATAGCACCTTTGACTTGAATCAAATAGATTTTTGTGGGTAATGGGTAATGGGTAATTGGAAAATTTCTGACTAGCCGTGATTATTTCCCATAGAATTTAAATAAGCATTTAACTTTGGTGAAAGTTCATCAATAATAGGTTTAAGGGCGTTGCTGATTTGAAGTATGAATCTGGAACAAGGGTTTTGGAATTACACACACAACATTATTTTCATACATCGATATGGCTAACGCCAAATTGCGCTAACAGCAACGCCGGTTTAAGAGTATTTACCTGTTCAACAGTTAATAAATGACGAGCATAAGCCAAGAGCATCCAATGAATTGTTTCATTTAGAGAACCTCTAGCCATTTTAATAAAACGCTTATTGTCTTGAAAGTTATAACGACCTCTAGCTTCTGCTATATTTGCTCCAATACTATCTGCTAAACGTACAATCTGTTTACCAAGAGTATTTTTAGCAAAACTATTCTATTCAATAACATGCTAGCTTTTCAGTTAACTTATAAACTTGTAACTGTTCAAAATCTGGTCTTCCCATCTTTTACTAATTACCAATTACCAATTACCCATTACCAATTACCTATTACCAATTACCTATTACCAGTACAATCTGTTTACCAAGAGTATCTTTAGCGAAACTATTTCATTCCATAACAACCTTCCAAATTTGATTTGCTAGCTTTTCAGCTAACTTATAAACTTGTAATTCTTCAAAATCTGGTCTTCCCATCTTTTACCAATTACCAATTACCAATTACCAATTATTTGGTCAATTTTTCACTACTAGAAGGTATGACTGTGTTCGCTATCCCAACACTCACCATTGCGCCAAGTTCTACCAAATTGTTCACATTGGTATTTATCTTCTACCCAAGGGAGTGATGTGGGGTAAGAAGTATCGACTCTGGAAGTCACAAATGAGAAAACGACTGAGGAAGTAGCAGCAACAGAACCAAATAAAATTATCACAGAACTTGCGATGAAAATCATATTGACAGGAGTTAAAAAAGTATTTCGCTTTTTTGATAAAAAATTATTTTTAATTTTAGTCTTATTTTTGTTACCCGCTAATATCATATGCTTAATCCGCTGATTATTAATTAAAGTTCAATTGAAATATTCTTCTGGTAGGTAGATGCCAGAAGTCACACCCAAAATGGGAGGCAAAATTTTTAGTATCTTGTCTTTGATGAATTATTTTTTTATATCTAGAGAATAATATTAATGTTTTTCTTTTAAGAGATAAATCCGTAAAAAAACTATTTTTAAAGATAAAATAATTGTCAAAAATACGTTTAATTTATAAACGAATCAGTAAAATAGACGATAATAGACTGGAAAAATATCTGAGGCAAAAAATATCTAAAAAATACATGTTACCGAAATGAAAGTCTAGATTGCGTGTATTTCTGGTGCATTTACTTTTCTATAATTAATTGCTGATCAACTATGAGTTTTCTGTGAAATAGATTTAAGTAAAATTTCGGAATTTTATCCATTGAATCGGAAAGTTGCAGTAACCTCAAGATTGAGAAAGTATTCCAAATTTTAATAAATGCATATCTTCCGCTTAGGTCAAAAACTATGAAACTTTGTTTTTTTTCGTAGTCCGTATACCAAATCAACAAATGTTTGCAACAGATACCATTGTAGGGGCGCGGTTTCCGCACCCCTACCAACCATGTGTCCCATTCTTTTTTCAAATTGGTAATATTTAAGTAAAAAAGGTATCAATAAAAAACCGCGACTCCTGCAAAGGTGAGACACGGTTGTTCATATTTGACTCTCTCACGGTCAAATCAAAGATTGTGACGGGAGATTCTTGCAACTTTGCTGGTTCCCTCTTAACTAGATGCTGAAAAATCAACACCCCCGTCAGACCGACTCCACAAGCTTTTTATGTTCCGGGTTTCTATTCAGGAGTATTTCTTTTCTATTTAAGGATTTTCGTTACTAAACTTTTTATGAATAGTTACGCTGTCTTTGCCATTGGCAGCAGTTGCTACCATCACGTAGTCAATTACATCCTCTGTAAAGGGTACGCGTAAGTGGAAAGTACCATCAGGCTTAACTTTGATGGGACTACCGCCAATGGTAACTTGGGAATTCGGTTCTGTAGCACCGTGGATAATTAACTCAGCATCAGCAACAAACCAGTAGCCTGACTGGGGACGGTTAAAAACACGAACAATGGGGGAACGAACCAAAGGTAACCAATGCTTGTCCTCACTCAGATAACCAATTTCTAACATATAGTTACGTTCAGTCGCCGGAATAGCTACAAAGCGATCGCGTGCTGTTTCTTCACATTCATACTGCTGCACCAGCTTAGGACTCTCATAGCTGAGGTCAATATCAGTAACATCATACAACCGCAGTAACAATTGATTGCCACCCTGCTGTCGTAGTTCCTGTTTACGAGTGTCAGAAACTTGCCATGCAGCATAAGCCCATTTAGGAGTGCGGGGAGTAAGAACGATGCTACTTTCTACTGGTACCTCCGCTTTGTTATCGGTATGTGTAGCAGCAAAGAAGGAAGCTGCTGCTGTTGTTGCTACTGCTGCTGTTGCTACTGCTGCTGTTGCTGTTGCTGCTACTGCTTGCTGGGATGTAATTGCTTGGTGGGATGTGGCTTCGTAAGTACTGAAAACCCGAATAATATTAGAACGGGCTAGTAAAAACCAACTCTCTTCACTATTGAGATAGCCAATTTCTACCATGTAATTGTGATCACTAAAGGGAACTGGAATTAAGCGTTCCCCTGTTGTATGCTGACATTCATATTGTTTCACCAATTTAGGATTTTGATAGCTCAGATCAATATCAGTGACATCATACAACCGCAATACCAATTCCAAATCTTGCTGCTGTTGCATATTGTCTTGAGCAGATGGGGAGAGTTCCCACTCAACATGGGCTGAATTGGCATCCTGGGCGGCTAAAATAATGATAGTAGGTTCTGTATCTACGGTGGATGTCTTATAGCCAAAGGCAGCTTCGGTTGTCACTTCTTCTTGTTGTTGGGCTATTTCCTCATAACTAGTGAACACGCGAATAATATTAGAACGTGCCAGTAATAACCAGCCCTCATCATCAGTCAGATAGCCAATTTCCAACATATAATTGCGATCGCTAAAGGGAATTGGCACTAAACAATCACCTGCTACCTGTTCGCATAAATACTGCTGCACTAGTTTGGGTTCTTGGTAACTGAGGTCGATATCAGTAACATCATAAAGCCGCAATACCAATTGTAAACCTTTCTGTTGTTGGGTTTGTTGATCGGATGGGGAAAGTTCCCACTGTGCATATGCCCATTGAGAATCTCGATGAGCAAGGACAATATTGCTTGTTACTTCTGCTTCCTTGCCATTCCCACCTCCTGGAGTCAAATTACTACCACCATTATCCACAACAGATACTGGTGCTTCTAAATCCAATTCCTCTTCTTCATTGACGGGGGTTGTAGTGCCATTATTCGGATTATTTTTATCGGTAACTGGTGTTTGATTATCCGCATTAGTACTATCCTCAGGTTGCTGTTGTCCCCCACTTCGTCTACCGAGGAACAGCCCTAATAACGTACCTATACCGAGAAAAGGTGCTAGTAACCACCACACCCAAGGTGGTAATTCCCCTTCATTATTTTGATCCCTAACCAGATTATTTGTATTACCCCCAGTCCTAGGACTGGGAGTACTAGTTGCAGTTGGTGAAACCTGTTGGGCGATCGCCTCTGCTTCTGTTGCTTTTGCTGCTTCTATAGCCTCTTGTCCGGGTTCATTAGTAGCAAAACCGAGAAAATCCTCCACAGCCTGAGTGGGATTTTCTTTGTAAACGTATACTAAAGGCTGGGAGAAAGAATATTTGGCATCATCTGGTAATGCGTCATCTATTTCCAAGACTCGCACATCTTTTAGCTTTGACACCTGATGAAAAAGACCATAGCCAATACCATCTTTACCTAGTTGTTTAACGACTCTGGAAACACTGTCTTCAGGTACTTGGATAGCAGTGGAACCAGTCTGAAATTCCCCATTTTTAAAGACGGGATATTTGCGAAAAGCATCACGGATCTCGCTGCTTGTTGGGCGATCTATAAACTGAATTTTACCTCCAGAACCACCAACTTCCGACCAATCTGTAATTTCTCCCCGGAAAATCTGGGCAAACTGCTGATTGGTCAATCCTCCCTTAAAAGGATTTTCTGCACCCACAATAATCGCAATTTTTTCTCTTCCCAAGAGGACTCGTTTGAGACCCTTGGCTTGTTCTTCTAGGGTTAAATCACGACTAATTGCTACTAAATCTACTTTCCCATCTAGTAAAGCTTGCAGGGAATCTTCACTACCACCTTCAATTTCATCACCAACAATCTCAATTTTAGCACCAGGAAATTTGGTTTCAAAACTTTCCTTGAGGCTGTTGTTAATTGTACCCATGCTGCTGGAAGCATCAATGCGTACCGTAGCACCACTCTCAACAGTTTCCGGGAGGGAAAAAGATGAAGTATCATCTCTAGATTGTGCCCATACAAACTCTAAAGTGGCAGTAACCCCTGCCACTGGAGTCGCAGCCAATGTCAATAATAATGCCAGCCTGACTAAGGAATTATCTTTTTTTTGTTGTTGTCGCATATGCCCCTTTATCAACTAGAGAAAACCAAAAGCTTACCAATTTTAATCGTTGTTTTATTTAAATGGAGATGGGCTAATTATACATCCGTGTTATATTTTCCCTTATTTGCAATAGCATAGGACCCTATGTTGTTTGAGTTATGACCGAAGGCAGAAGCCTTTGGAAGGAAGGAGGAAGAAGGCACTTATCCTGAAGGACGATTTTCCTTCTTCCCTTCTTCTTCATTCCTCATGGATATAGGTTAAGCGTCGTTTACGACTTTATACTTTATGAGTTTGGAAGCACTCCAAGGGACTGACAAACATAAAACCGCTCAAACCCTCTTCCTTCAGTTGACGAGGATTTTCTGCCTTTCTAGACAAATTCTTTTCTAATATCCTGGCAGATTTAGCCGGATCTGTTTTCTCGAATTTACGATGTAGCGCCCAAAGTTTGCCACGATTACGATTCTTGGCTGTGATGCGGTCAGATTTCTTTGTAATCAGTTTACCCAATCCCGTGCCATGAATATTATTAACCGCTTCTAAAAACTTACCCATAGTTACCTTTTGTTGGACAAACGGTAAAGTAATGAAAAACTCAGCGGTATAAAGTTTACTCAATCAAAAGCGCGTAAAGCTTGCTCAGGTATCCTCCACCTTCAATTAAGAAGGCTTACTTTTCCATCGCTTGACCTGTGATTCCCAGTTAGAGATGATATAATAGCTATGCCTGTTAGTTATCACACCACGAGACTTTAAATATTTATTAAGTTGATTCCACTGGCTCCAAACGGACTTTCCATGCAACTTCACGTCGGGATAGGCGTATAAGGAGGCAGGTACGCTTTCTTTTAATCTCATGAATCTTCTAGCTAATATGTAAGCTGCCGATTCATCCGAACCAAGTCCGTATTGCTTGGCTACTTTTATCATTCCAGCAATACTAGAATACTCAGGATTTATCTTGCCATAAACATAGATTCCGCGATTGTTACAATAAGCTTTTAGTAAAGTAAAGAATTTTTTATATCCCCATCCTGAAAGCATTCTAGAGTACTTCTTGCCTTGTTCTCTTAAAGATGCCTTCTTTTTCTCGAAATTCAATTTCTCATGACCTATGGGACAAGCATACTTATTTGCTTTGTCATGCAATATTTCAATTACTCTTAAAAACTCAGCTTCTTGCTTACCTTTTGGTAGTCCTGACTGTAGTGAAATAGAGCCATGATCTTTTAGATTTCCATCTTGATCTACGTATACCCAACCAACAGAACCTGGATTTAAATCAATAGCAATACAGCCCCAATCGGAATGTCTAGAAACAGGTTCAATTTTTTCAGGTTTAAACTGAACTGTAACATTCCATTTTTCATTTTTTCTAAAAAAGTGCCAAGATTTCGCACCATTTTCAGGTAATCTGTTAACTCCTCGATCAAAATTTCCAATAGTTGCGTAGACGTAAGAACCAAATCTATCTTCTAAACAATAAGGAACTCTATATATATTTGATAGTATTTCCGTCCCATTGACAAATAGCATTTCCTAATATTTCATCACTAGAACCTACAGCGAATACATGGTAATGTGGGACTTTTACCTGAATAGGCTTCTTATTATAATTGGATAGGTGTTCTAGATTTTTTTCTAGTTGATAAATATAGCGTTTCTTGTGATGGATTTGAAATTTAAATTCTTGCCATGTTGAGCGTTTTCGCTCAATTGACATTGCCAATTGTAATCCTTTTGCGGGTACTTTATTTTTTCGTTTTTTGGGTTTTTCGCTTTTATAATTGCTTTGTTCACTTAAAATATAATCTACATATTTTCTGCCTTTTTTCAGTAAATCTTCTTTTTATTTCAACCAAGATTTAGCTGATTTTAATTTTTCTTTTAGTTGCTCGATATGATTTTTTCTGCATTCTTTAGCAGAATCTACTTGACCTTTAGCATTACTTATAATACCTGTGGATTGTCTAGCATTAACACCGTACTTAACTTGAATATACTTTTTCCAGTTATTCCAATCGTCATTAGTAAATTCTTCTAACAGCAACAAATAGTTAACTGTCTCAACAACAGCTTCTCTAAATATAGAAGAAAAAGCATATAAAAACTCTTCAATTTTAGTTACACCAAGAGCGTTCATTTCTTCAATTGGTGTTGGCAAACCTTTTGTATAAGACAGTGTACTCATTCGTTATCGACCTTTTAACTACTCTTTGAGAATATAGCTAACCTTACTCCTTTGTCAACTTTTGTCCAAGAATTTATTGATTTTTAGCTACATCTTGAACAACTCCAGTCATTCCGTCGATTAACTTCTTATTTTTACAACTTCTTGAACCATATAATCTCGCTGAAAAAACAGTGATCAACTCTAACATATCGGTCACAAGCTCATTCTCAAAAGTCGTATCATCAGTGGATTTATTAATAATTACCACTTCAGTTTCAAACTCTTCACACATCGTAAAAACCAACTCAGCACCAAACCTTAAAAGACGGTCTTTGTGTGTCAGCACTAATCGCCTTACATCGCCTTTCATAATGCGCTTAAGAAGTTTCTTCAGTCCTTTCTTCTTGTAGTTGAGTCCACTTCCTAAGTCTTGAATTGTTTCAAATTGCCAACCATGGGAACCGGAATACGATTCTAGTACTTGCACTTGACGCTGTAAGTCGGCTTTTTGGTCATGACTGCTGACTCTGGCGTAATTGATAGTAATTCTATCTTCCAGGGGCTGTATTTTGCGTGGCGCGACTCTTCTAATATCTGATAGTTGAAATCTACGTTGACCGCCATGACTGCGTTCGCAAGGTATCTTACCTTCATCCGCCCAACGTCTTAATGTCTTGGCTGAAACTCCTAATTCCTTCGCAGCCTCGCCAATACTCAAACTCATATTTTCGATGTCCATATTTAAGCTCTTGTATACTACAGGTCAGTATATGGACATCAGGGAAGCCTTGTCCAACTATTTACAACTTTTTGCTTACAGTTACTAGCCCATATCTTGCACCGACCTCCACACCCGTCTGAGATTCAAATCTCAGTCTAATAGCCCAAGTTTACTTTAGTAGACTTAAAATTTGAAGTAGATTTTATGTCATCATCTTTGTGATGGTGCTGGGATGATATTTGTAGAAGACATAAACTTTGTCTCGTGGCAAAGAGGAATGTTGTCGAAACACAGTGCCGATGCTGGATTTGGTCAGTTTGTAAATATCCTTGAGTGGGTATGTTTTTGGCGTGATGTGTATTTTGCCAAGGTTGACAAAAATGGGACAAGCCAAACTTGTCCTAACTGTGGCGCACATACAGGCAAGAAAACTTTGGATATTCGTTTTCACCATTGCGGAGAATGTGGATACCGCACCACAAGGGATGTAGCAAGCTCCCAGGAAATTAGAAATCGTGGATTAAATGCGCTAGGGCATAGCGTAGTTGAAAACGTCTGTGGACTGGAAGCGACGGGGAGTATCACACGCGATACTCTAGTTGGCACAGGACGAAGCAGAAAACCAGCATCGCAAGGTGTTGGAATCCCCTCCCTCAAAGCGACTGAGCATAGCGAGGTTGCTTA
>JASJCY010000131.1 GCA_030065825.1 Nostocaceae cyanobacterium
CCGGGGGCACCGGAGAACAGGGTAAAACTACGCCTGGGGAGATAATCCCGCTGGGTCTAGATTGCTTCAGCTTGCTTCTTTTGCAGTTTTTCTGCGGGAAGTCGGTAAGAAGGATCGACGGTGTCCGCTCTAGATTTAAGGAGTGTCAATGAACCAAGAATCCTCGTCCTTATAGGACGATGGAGTGTCAAATTATTGGTGATAGGTAACGGGTATTGGTTTTACCCTTTACCGTTTACCATGAATCGAAAACACACCCGGACTTGATCTGAGATTATTTAGTATAAATAAAAACATATCATCAAGGTGATTTTCAATTTTCACTGTTCTTGGGCTGTTGGTTTTTGCGTTTTTCAGGTTTACCTTTCTTAACTACTGGTGGAGTGGGAGTTTGACTTACCTTTTTGCCTTCTGGTTTTTTAGTTTTGCCCTCTGGACCCTTTTTAGCAGTTTGCTGTACAGCAGCTTTATCCTTTTTAGATGCCTTGAGAAATCTGGGTGCATTTTCTTGGGGTAGAGACAATAGTGCCTCAAATCCGAAGACGTTGCGCTGGGGTAGGAATTTTGCTTTCACTGAGACAAAAGCTGGATGTCCTTGGTCTTTACCTGCTTTAGGATTAAATCTAAAGGGTTTAACTGGAGCATCTTTCCACAGCAGGGGCAAATGGCTAGCTTTCATGAATTTAACCTTTTTGACTGCCTCTGCTTGCTTAATAAATTCTAGTCTTTCCCGGGAAAAATTGCGGAACACTGAGACACAAGGAGTACGACACACGGGAATAAACTGCCATAACCCAGAAATTTTAAATTCCAAGTCACCCAATTCCTCGGAAACACCCTGTTCTTCTCGTCCCCTGTCAAAACCTACCAGTTGAAAAGCTATTTGGTGGGGTACTTCTTTTTTGGGAAAGTGAATTGCCCTTGGATATACCACCAGTCTTTGAGTATGATTGCCAGTGCTTTCTATCTCTTTGAGTAAAGCGTCAAATACCCTGCGTTTTTTGGGAATATAAAAAAGTGGGTATTCAATATTACCTAGTTTAATGGTATTTTTACCCTCATTATTTAAATTTATTTCACCTGTAATAATACCAACAGCTTGAAATATTGCTCCAGAATCTTCCTCTTCATCTTCTGGAGCTTCAGTATCAACTTTAACCTCTTGTTCTGACTCTGGGGCTGGAAGTTGAGAAACTGACTCTTGAGCTTCAGTATCAACTTTAACCTCTTGTTCTGACTCTGAGGCTGGAAGTTGAGAACCATCATCTTGAGTCTCACTACCAACTTTAACCTCTTGTTCTGATTCTGGGGTTGGAAGTTGAGAAACTGATTCTTGAGTTTCACTATCAACTTTAACCTCTTGTTCTGACTCTGGGGTTGGAGGTTGAGAAACTGCTGACTCTTCTTGATTGGGAATGGGTTCAGTAAATGCCATAATTATTTGGATTCTACATACTATTGGTGCTATTTCAAGTCGCACTTATTTGAATTTATCGTAACCAAGTAATTAGAGTAACTAATTTTGACCTCGAATTTAGATATTTAACTGTAAAAACCCCAGCGAAACCACATAACTGAGGAAAAGATAGCAATTGAGAACCCAAAATCCACCATCAATCGTCTATCTTATATCTTGTACCATTCAAGGACAAGACAAAAAAACGGGTTTCTAAAGGAAAAATCAAGGTTTTGAGATAGAAAAATTTGCAACAAACCCGGTTTTGAGTCCACACATAAAAACAAACCCCTCGGATATCTTCTCCACCAGGGTTTTTATGACTTTATATGAGTAAGCCATGACACAAGTAGCAACTTAGGTTCTTACCTTCTAGAAGCCATTCAAGTTGGTACTAATTCACCCGGACGCAATTTCGACCACTTACCCTTTTCTTCTTTAAAACTCAGACAACCCACTACATCCCATTCCATTTCAATGAAATCCTCCCTAGGACGGATATTTACATTAATAGAAGGTTCATTGGGTTCAAAGTCTGGTGTTTCTGTTAAATGAGACTGTTGGTGCTGCGTTTCTACTGCATGGTAGGTTACACAGCGATCAACATATTGGCAGTTAACGCAAATACACATAACAGAACCAACTCCACGGGTCTTTATTGTTAATCTAGCTTAAGTTGCGATTTTATTCATTAATTCTAAGGTTTATTTTTCTTAAGTAGGGTTAATTTTAGGACTCGAAGGCAAAATCATACCTACATTCAGCAATGCCTGAAATTAAGCTACAAAAATATCATTCATATCCTTGTAGAAAGTACTTGCGTTCTGCCAGCTAACAACCGCTAACAGATCGTCTCCTTGGAAGATTTGAGTGCCCTCAGTACTATTATCAAAGGAAAGGTTATCTACACTACCTACCTTTAACTTAGTTGCTCCCAATTGGAAGTTCTTAATGGCGTCGTAACCTTCTCCAATATCTAAGACGACCGTAGCCAGACCGGAACCCAGCCAAACAGTATCGAAACCTGCACCGGTGTTAATGTAGTCACCACCACCGTTAGCGTAGATGGTATCATCACCATCACCAGTCATGATGGTATCGGCTTGGGAACCACCAAAAACAAGGTTATTGCCATCATCGCCAAGCAGGGTATCTTCACCACCGTTACCATATATGGTGTCATCACCATTACCAAGATCGAAAATATCATCTTCTGCGGTACCAAAAATTGTAGCATCAGGGTCTTGTGGTTCTTCTCCCCCTTGAATAAAAAATTGTGCTTGCTCCCAAACTGTTTGAGCAACTTCTCTCCCTAATTGGCGACCATTAACATCTCCATCATCAAAGTGAATGCCACCATAAATACGAGAAATACCAGCTTCATCAGCAGCTTCACTGAAAGTTTCCCATTTTAAAGTCACTGTTTCTTGAGGGGTAAAATTCGGCTCGAAGCGAGACTCTCCAGGTTGAAAGGAAACACCTGCACCAAAGTCATCAGACCCAGTAAATAGTCGTAAAATTTCTGCTCCCGCAGCACTAAAAGCACTATGTCCAGAGGTATATTCAGCAAAAGGAGGAGAAGGATCGCTCCCAGGAGTTTGATAAGTCAGAAAATCAGTAGCCAAAATTGTCTGAGTTCCTTGTTCAGGTCCTGCCCAAGCTTCGATGGTAAAACCACCCAAGTCTTGATTAAATTCCCCAATCAGACCTAACTCCCCTAATTCCCGAACTGCGCGAAGGGGACGATTATAGTCATAGAAAGTCTTTGCTTCCCAAGTAGCAATACCTGCATCAAAAACAGCATTTCCCAGGGTAAAAAATAGTTGAGCGTCTTGGTCTAGAGTATTGTCATCTCTGGCTGAGACAAATTCTCCAAAAGTCATCCAAGTTCCTGGAGGAAAGGATGTACCAGCAGCGTCTTCCCAAAACTCAGCAATTAATTTGTGTTCATCGGTAAGATTAGCACTAGCATGAATAATTTTCTCTGTCTGTTCGATAAATTCAGGATTGATCAGATCACCAATCAAATCTCTAGTAATCGGCAGGATTTCTCCTGTATCTTTTAGGGTAATTGTTTTCTCCTCTAAATCAACTTCCCCTTCTACCAGCAAAAATGGCTTTGGTGCTTCTGGACGAAATTGATCTCCAGATTCTAGAGCAAAGGGAGTAACATTACCCCAGTGGGGTGTGAGAAATTTCTGAATACTAGTTCCCTCTCCTGGTTCAGCATCGATAGGTACTATTTCTGGTGTCCAGTATTCAATATCAACAGGGTTACCAGGAGGATTTACTGGTTGATAATCACTCATATCGGAATAGGGAACGCCAATAGTTCCGTTAGGATCGTATCCTTGTTGATTAGAACCATCTTCACGACGGAATTCTAGTAGGGTTTGGGCAGAAATATTACCAATTCCCGCAGGTGTAGTCTTGTCTGTAGTTGTATTATTAGGGTCGAAACCGAGTTCGACCATCAACTCGTTAAAAACATTTACTTGGTCGGGGAATAACTCTGTCAAGACGCGGTAAGCAGCAAAGCTCATCGCCTCTTCTTTGTTGGCTTCAGTAATCTCTGATTCAGGACGTTGTAATTCATCTCCTAACTGAGTCGCAATTGCTTCAGGATCATAAACTGCCCAAGCGTCAAAGATGGCAGTATGCACAATAGCATAAGCACGGGAGGCTATGGTTGGACCAACGGCAGTATTAATAACTGCTTGTTGAACTGCTTGATCCCAAAGGACGGAAATAGTCGGTGATGGGTCGTCTACGGTAACTAGTTGAGTGTGGGGTTCAACTTCTAAATAATGAATGGACAAGCTATTATTCTGTGACATATTTAAATTTCCCTGATTAACTATTAATTATTCACAAGAAATCTAGCTTCTTGAACGGGAAAAGAAGCTATAGCTGAATTTCAGCAAATTGAGGTAGATTAAGAGACTGTTTTTCTAGCTGAAAACAGAAATTTCATCGAGAATAAATTTTGCTAAAGAATTCCACAAAAACAAAGCACTCTCGGATACAAAAAAAGCCGTTGCTAAATCAAAATATGAGTTACAAATTTATGTATGTTTGTGTACAGAACTGATATGCAACCCTTCTATAAGGGTTTTACTAAGACTACAAAAATCTACAAAATTATAATTCATTGCCAAATTCAGCAACGCCCAAAACAATTGCATCCGTAATCCAGTTTTTTTATTCTCAAATTTTATATATTAGTAAATATACAGATAATTATCAGAATTTTGCTTAATTTTTTGATGAAGATGTGCTTATATTTTGTGAAACTCTATCAATTTTCTGTAAACTGGAGCTTAATACTTGGTAACAAGCAATAAAGATAGAGCAAGCTTTTCAATCAATTGATTGACTCAGGGAGTGACAAAAACTTTTGAACAAAAAAATAAAACAATTATCAAATTTGATGAAAAGCCCAAAACTCTGTCTCTGTTTAAACATCTGATGTAGGGCAACGCTGATTTTAATCAGCGTCAATATGGTACGATTATCATAGTGGAAGAGTAAGTAAGTCGGCGAGAAAAATTCAATCTATATGAAGAAATATAAATGTGATCTAGGGTGTCGTACTTTCAGGGATACCGCACCTTAAATTGTTGATGGTGCGTTGCGCAACGCGACAACACACCCTACATGTCTACAAGAAAAAATGTGCCAGTTGCGTAAGTCGTAAATGAAGTTGGCGAGAAAAATTCAATGTATATGAAGAAATATAAATTTGATGTCGGGTTTGTTACGCCGTAGGTTAACGCACCTTAAATTGTTGATGGTGCGTTGCGCAACGTGACAACACACCCTACATGTCAACAAATGTCCAGTGAATCAGTGAAGCCCAGGAGTAGCGATCGCTCATGGATCGCCCTCAAAATTCCTAAAGTGCAAGAAGTGATAGACTGTAAACCAGTGACGTACTCCCACACCGAATCAAAGATTACGGTGTGGGCTTCTCTTGCGGGTTGTCCCACTTGAGCGTTTTTGACTCAATATGGTATAATCACTTAAGCAATTACACTGGAGCTTCTTCTTTTACCAACTTATCCCAGCCTAAATCCTTGAGGTTGTTATTGCGACGGAGGGGACGAGTTACCAATTCGAGAATGTCACGGGCATTAGTAAAGCCGTGAATTTGTGCGAATGTGAACTCCACAGACCATTTGGTATTAATTCCCCGGGCTTCTAGGGGGTTAGCGTGCGCCATCCCAGTAATTACCAAGTCTGGGTTTAATTCGTAAATGCGCTGCACTTGATTGTAATTATCGGGCTTTTCCACAATCTTGGGTAGGGGTACACCCATATCATTGCAAGTCTGCTCTAAAAACGCCAATTCAGCGGCTTGATAGCGCTTATCCATATAAGGTATCCCAATTTCCGGTACAGTCATGCCACAGCGGATTAGAAACCGTGCTAAGGAGATTTCTAGGAGGTTATCCCCCATGAAAAATACAGACTTACCGCGAATTAGTTGGACATAGTCTTCTAAGTTCTGCCAAATTTTCCCTTCCCGTTCATCCAAGCCTTGGGGAGTAACGCCAAATACCGAGCAAATTTTTTCAATCCAAGCCCTGGTGCCATCGGGACCAATAGGAAAAGGTGCGCCAATTAATTTACACTTACGACGACGCATTAAGGTAGTAGCTGTACGGCTGAGGAAGGGGTTGACACCAGCGACATAATACCCTTCTTCGATTACCGGTAGTTCAGTGAAGCGCTTCGCAGGTAGCCAGCCAGACACCTTTATACCTTGCTTTTTCAACTCCAGGGTTAACTGGGTAACTACGGGATCGGGCAGAGAACCAAATAGAACCAGAGGGGGATGATCTATGTACTCAGACTCTTCTTGTGCTACTTGTTCTTTTTGCTTACCAAAGTTGAGCAGCTTTTGAATCCCATTGCGCTCATTTTTCTCTGTTTGCGTCACCGGAACTTGTTTAGGACAGCGTGCAGCCATAGCTGCTAATACGGTGTCTTCTCCTTGGGTAAAAGCGTAATCTAAGCCATTAGCCCGTGCCACCACAATGGGAATGCCAATTTCTGCTTCCAGCTTGGGTGCTAACCCTTCCAAGTCCATTTTAATAATTTCTGTAGTGCAAGTGCCAATCCAGACAATTACACTCGGGTTGCGATCGCGTTTAATTTGCAAGCACAATCGCTTTAATTCTTCATAATCGTTAAGTTTTGCGGAAATATCACCTTCTTCCAACTCTGCCATGGCGTAACGAGGTTCAGCAAAAATCATCACCCCCATGGCGTTTTGCAGGAAGTAGCCACAAGTCTTTGTACCAATGACCAAAAAGAAACTATCTTCAATTTTTTGATATAACCAAGCGACGCAGCTAATGGGGCAAAAAGTATGGTAATTGCCAGTTTCACATTCAAAATTTAAACCTTGTGGTTCCGCAACGCTCATAATTGTTTTCTCCCCTTGATATTTAAACTAACTAAGGCAGATAAATGGGACTTTGGATTTGAGATTGATGATTTGAGATTGGGATTGCCATGGATTGCCATTAACAATCCCTTCAATCTAAAATCCAAAATCTCCCACTGCCTTACGAATTAATTGTTGGGGAAGAGTTCTGCCATCTCCGTATCGTCAAAAGGATTTTTGGATTCTCCTTCCCCAGAAAATAATTGGTTATCCCCTTCAGGGTTTTGATGAGATGCTGTTTCCTCACTCCAAACATCTTTGAGGACTGAGTCAAATCCGTTGTCTTCAGCGACTTTGAACTCGTCCAGCATTGACTCACCTATCTCTCCTTCTGGTGCAGCTTGTGAGACATCTTTCAACTCCTCATCGAAAGAAATATCCCCAAAGGCATCATCATTTACTTCTACACCAGAATCCTGTTGAAACTCCCCAGAAATAGTGCTGTCATCTCCAGAGATTTGGCTTAACTCATTTTGGATTGTCTCCTCAGAAACCATCAGGGTTTCCTCATGGTTATCCTCCATATTGAAATCTGAAGTTACTTGCAAATCTGGAGCTACTTGCAAATCTGGAGTTGCTACTTCAGCAAATTCATTTGTCTGGGTATCTACTACCACCACTTGCTCATCGCTGCTTTGTACCACAACTTCTGTAGTCGTTTCCTCAGCATTTTCTGGTATCTCTTCTGTTGCTGCTGGAGGCACAAATTTGTTACCTAGTGCGATATTTGGGTCAAAATTTAAACCCAGCACATCAACCAAGGTATCGGCATCAGCATTTAATCTGGAAAAGGGTAGCATTAACTGCGATAGCTTTGGTTCTAACGCGTTAACAACTCCCAGGACGAGGTATGAAGAAGGTCGCTTACCGCCATCGGGTGTGTAAACTGATTCCACATTCATGTGCAGTTCGATCCACTCGCGGTTGGTTTGGAAAAATTCCAACCACTTGCTCTTTAACGAATCTGTAAAACTGTAAAAACAAGCCATATTTTCCCTCATCCTGATAACTAGATGATCTTATACAACCATCAAGTCTAATTCTTCTTCTCCAGAAGGAACCTGTGGTTTCTTCGGATTTAGGTAAAAATCCGATAACAAAGAGAACAGTTCCCGGTCTTGAGCGTCTTGCGGGACAACACCTTCAGGTCTTGCCAGAATTTGGTCAGCAATGTTGAGATAATATTCACAAACGTAACTTAAGGACGGATCACCATCTGCCATTTCAAATAAAGTCTTACCCTTGACTCGGGAAATACGGATATCTTCAATCAAAGGTAACACTTCTAGCACTGGCATGGGCACTGCTTCTACGTATTTCTCGATTAAATCCCGTTTTGATGTCCGATTACCAATTAAACCAGCTAGACGTAGGGGGTGAGTCCGTGCTTTTTCCCTGACGGAAGCAGCGATACGGTTCGCAGCAAACAAGGCGTCAAACCCATTGTCAGTAACAATCAGACAATAATCTGCATAATTGAGAGGTGCAGCAAAACCACCACAAACAACGTCACCAAGAACATCAAATAAAATTACATCATACTCATCAAAGGCGTTAAGTTCTTTCAGTAATTTTACTGTCTCGCCAACTACGTAACCACCACATCCAGCACCCGCAGGTGGTCCACCGGCTTCTACGCAATCTACTCCGCCATAACCTTTGTATATTACATCTTCGGGCCAGATATCTTCGTAGTGATAGTCCTTTTCTTGCAAGGTATCAATAATTGTCGGAATCAAAAACCCAGTGAGAGTGAAGGTACTGTCATGTTTGGGATCGCAGCCAATTTGCAGTACTTTCTTACCGCGCTTAGCTAAGGCTACGGAAATATTACAACTAGTCGTGGATTTACCTATACCACCTTTTCCATAAACTGCTAATTTCACTCTTTTTGCCTCTTATGGTTTGTTCTTAAATTCTTGGCTGTGATTGTCATTATTGTGGAAACTTCCAGGAAAATAAAGGGGGCTTAATTCTATAAATCGTTGATATCAGCATCTATAAAAACTAATCAAATCTTTTTTGAGCTTAATTACTTGTTAAAACCTAAAAAGTTCTAAAAAAACAATTTAAATTTATTTTATGTTGTTTAAATATATTAATTAGTTACAAAAAACAAAAATATCCCCAAATAGATCCCCGACTTATTCAAGAAGTCGGGTATCTCAAGCAAATTTAAAGAAGTCCGAGATTTGAAGACAAATATAAAAAAATATTACAATCGTCAATATGGGTTAAATTTATGCAAATTTGGCAACTAATCCCCTTCTACTTCTTCCATTTCTCTTAATGATTGCCATCCAGATTGCCATTGGGAACCATCTTGTAGTAACTTAGCATTGATCCAAAATCGAACATCCGGGTCACAAGCAGCTACCATTTCCGCATATACCCATTTACCCTGATTTTTGCGGTTGACAACTCGAAAATGTCGCCAGCCATCCACTTTTTGTTGTGCAGTCCACTTAGAACCAACTAAATAAGGAAATTTTTGCTTTTTCGGCATTGATCAAGAACTTTTAGATTTTAGATTAGACCCGTCCATAAATTAAATTAACCTAAAAATAGAATATAAAATTCAATCCCTATAAAGCTTAATTATTACTATGATTGGCTTGTGGGTCTTGTACAGCATAATAGATAATGTTTATGTCCAAAATCGAAATTTTCATTTTTTTGCCTCTAAACTATTAGTAACTATATCTAACGCCAATTACTACGTTGTTTGAGAACATATAGGTAACCTCTAAAACCCTTATAGGGACTGGATTATAAATTTTAGGACGGGTCTATTTGAGATTTTAGATTTTATTGGCGCAAAAAATTCATAATTCATATGTTCTTGATTATCCAGAAAGTACCGAATTAGACTTTGCAAGTATAAACACTACTGATTAAGTAACAAAAAGCAAAATACAAAAGTAAGTAATGTGAATCTTAAAGTTACTTAACCAGGAGCGTCCAATGCCTGTAGGAATGCCAGAATTTGTAGAAAATCCTGAAAATCGCTGTCCCGTAATTTTATTACTCGATACTTCTGGATCAATGTCAGGTCAACCCATCCAGGAGTTAAATCGGGGACTAGCGGCTTTCAAAGAAGACGTGCTGAAGGATTCCCAAGCTTCTTTGAGTGTGGAAGTGGCGATTGTGGGATTTGGTCCCGTGCGCTTGATTCAAGATTTTGTCACCATTGATGATTTTATACCACCTACTCTCGCAGCAGATGATTTAACACCAATGGGTGAAGCCATTGAGTATGCTTTGGATTTGTTAGAAGAGCGTAAGCAAAGCTACAAAGACAACGGCATTCTTGATTATCGTCCGTGGGTGTTTTTAATTACCGATGGTTCTCCCACAGATTACTGGGAAGCAGCAGCCCAGAGGGTGAGAGAAGCGGAAGCACAACGTCGTCTTTCCTTCTTTGCGGTTGCGGTGCAAGGTGCAGATATGAATAAACTCAGGCAAATTGCACCTCCAGAACGCTCTCCAATCCTCTTGAATGGCTTAGATTTTCGTAAATTGTTTGTTTGGTTATCTACCTCCATGAAGCGGGTTTCTAGCGCCAAAATTGGCGAAGCTACAGCTTTACCTGCTGTGGGATGGGGTCAAATTTCGGCGTAGGGATCACCCACCTGCGAATTAATTCGCAGGCTCAAAAACAAAGCCGTATAAATACGGCTAAAAATATCAATAATTAACCCGTTTTAACGGACTTCGTCTATGGGTTCCTCGGAATTAATTCCGAGGTAACCATGAAAACAGATGCCAATACTATCAATTAAAGGGAATATTATGGTTTGGAAAAGGGTTGCATGTTCCGAGGTTGGAATCAGTCATCAAAAGCAAGAAATGCCTTGCCAAGATTATGGTGATTATCGCATTTTTGATGATGTCATTGTGGGAGCAGTAGCTGATGGTGCTGGAAGTGCTAAATATTCAGATATTGGTGCAAAATTAACTGTTGAAAAAGTAGTTGAATGTTTATACATTCAAGATTTTAAAGAAGCCATCATCTTGCCAATACCTACAAAATATCAAGACGAAGAAAAACATTCTCAAACATGTGATTTTAACTGTCGTAACGATAAAAAAGCTAAAAAGATATTTGAATAAATTGTGAATAAAGTAGTTGATGCTTTAACTGAACACACAAAAAGCAAAGATTACACAATTAATGATTTAGCTTGTACCCTGTTGATATTTGTCGCAACACCTCAATGGGTAGCAGCAATGCAAATTGGGGATGGTTTTATTGTCGTGAATCCCCAAAATTCGGAAGACTATCAATTGTTATTTAAACCGGATAAAGGAGAGTTTGTTAACGAGACGACTTTTGTCACTTCCAAAAATGCTTTGGATGAAATGCGAGTGAAGGTGTTAACAGAATCGCCTGAATTTATTTGTGCTTCCACTGATGGCTTGGAAAGATTAGCAATTCGCACCTCTGATTGGAGTCCTTTCCCACCATTTTTTAACCCATTAAAGCAGTATATGGAGGAAACAGAAAACCCAGAAGCAGATAAAGATGAATATTTGAAACAATTTCTGAGTTCTGAACGGCTAAATGCACGGACGGATGATGATAAAACTTTACTTTTATGTTTGTGGAACAAGAGTGAAAAATCATGAATTATATCTGTGCTAAAAGCAATCAATCTATTACTCTGGTAAAACAAATTGCTAGTAGCAAAGAAGGAGAAGTTTGGACTACTAATCACCGCAATGGCTATCTAGCAAAAATTTACCACAAAGATAAATTTCAACCCCAGCAAGTACAAAAGCTAGGGTTAATGATTAATAATCCACCAAAGGAACCAAACTCTCATCTGAATCATATTTCCTTTGCATGGTCCCATTCCATGCTAAAAGATAATAATGGTAATTGTGTGGGTTTTCTAATGCCAGAAATTAAGGATGGGAAAAACTTAATTGATGTTTATAGTCCCCATCGTCGCAACAAGATACTAAAACTTTAAATTGACTGGCGATTTTTCCATACAACAGCGATGAATATTGCTTCAATCATCGAAGCGATTCATGCTGCTGGTTATGTTTTGGGTGATATGAAACCAGAGAATATTCTCGTTAATAATCGCGCTTTACCTTCGATTATTGATACTGATTCTTTTCAGGTACGTCACCCCAATAATAGAAAAGTTTACCGTTGTTTGGTTGGTTCAAACGGCTTTACACCACCAGAATTAATTGGTAAAGATTTTTCTATCATTAACCAAACTGAAATTCATGATAGGTTTCGTCTTGCAGTGATTATTTATCATCTCTTATTTGGGGAATCTCCATTTAAGGGAAAATGGATGGGTGTGGGGGATTGACCAGAACCAAATGAATTGATTCGTCAGGGATTTTGGCTTTATGGAAACAACAGTTTAATTCAGCCAGTAGAAAGGAATCTTCCTTTGAATATTGTCCATCCAGAAGTGCAGCGATGTTTTCTCAGATGTTTTAATGATGGACATCAAAACCCAAATTTACGTCCTAGTGCTGGGGAATGGAAACAGGCTTTAAAAACTGCTTTTAATAGTTTAAATCTGTGTGGAAAGGTAGATAGCCATTATTACAGCCATAGTTATGGTAAGTGTTATTGGTGCGATCGCGCAACTAAGTTGGGAGTAGATATTTTTCCGGGGAATGTGACGCGACAAACTCCACCACCTCCACCACCTCCACCATTACCCAATCAGCATCGTCAGGAGAGAGTTAGTCAAAATTTACCACCACAATCTTCTGAAAACACAAATTCTGTATCATCTTCTGCTAATCAGCTAAACACTCAAAATAGCTTAAATAATTTTTGGGGTTGTATTGGTGTTGGTATTGGCTGTTTAATTTGTATGATTTGTTGTGTATTTTTTGCATTTTGTACTTTTGCAATTGTTAAAAATGTTCCATCGGGATGGTCTTTCTTCTTTCTTATTTATTATGGAGTATTTATGGTACTCGCAATTTGGAAAATTTATGATAGTCTGGTCAATTTATTATCACAATATCAAGACAACAAAAGAGCACCCAATTTATTATCACATCGTGTAGGTAACAAAAGAACGCCCATCCCCAACAAACACCAGTAGGATCGCAATCCCTTTTAGGCTGAGTGAAACGCAGTGGAACCCAACAAACACCAGCTATAACAAATATTATTTAAAGTCCAAAAATATTAGACTTTTCCTAATGATAATGAATAATTAAATCTCTCATTTGCTTTCTCATCCACCTGCGAATTAATTCGCAGGCTTAAAAACCAAGCCGTATAAATACGGCTGAAGATATGAATAATTAGTCCGTTTTAACGGACTTCATCTATGGGTTCCTTGGAATTAATTCCAAGGCGAAGAAGCGGTTAATATCTAAAAATTTCATATTTTTTATTATTTATAAACCCTTTTAATGAGCAACATTTTAATTGTGTTCCATCTCTCATTTGCTTTCTCATCCACCTGCGAATTAATTCGCAGGCTCAAAAACCAAGCCGTATAAATACGGCTGAAGATATCAATAATAAGTCCGTTTGAACGGACTTCGTTTATAAGCCTTGGAATTAATTCCGAGGCTAAGAAGCGGTTAATTTAGAAAAACGGAATTTTAAATTAATTTACATACAACATAAAATAATTAATTTGATAAATTCCAAATCCATCTTGGGAATAATAGATATGATTCTAATACCTCTATCAAATCAAAACAATTTTTATATGGCATTTTGGCGAACATATTATCATATCGTTTGGGCAACAAAAGAACGTCAATCCCTAATCACACCCAACAGAGAAACAGACCTTTATAATTATATTATTGATAAAGCAAATAATCTTAATTGCATAATTTATGCTATCAATCGCATAGAAGATCATATTCATATTATTGTTTCCATTCCACCTAGTTTATCCATCGCCGAATTTACCAAAAATATTAAAGGTAGTAGCGCACATTTATTAAATAAAAATCATCGCTTATCTGCTGATGCTATTCCCTTCGCTTGGCAACGTGGATATGGTGTATTATCTTTGGGAAGCAAACAACTAGAACAAGCAATATCCTACGTTAAAAATCAGAAAAATCATCATTCCCAAGGAACAGCTATTCCATCTTTAGAACGATATGATAATGATTAATTCAATCTCTCGTTCGCTTCTTCATCCACCTGCGAATTAATTCACATGCTCAAAAACCAAGCCGTATAAATACGGCTGAAGATATGAATAATTAGTCCGTTTTAACGGACTTTGACTATTAGCCTTGGAATTAATTCCAAGGGAAAGTAGGAACCTACAGAGAATCTGAATCTCTTATTTAAGACGCAAAAAGTTTGAAGGTATGACATTTCCTGTATTTGAAGCGCAAAATGTCATAAAACTATCAAAATCAATAAGTCAAGAAATCATCATAAAAAAAATCCCAGGGTAAACCAACGGACAAACAAATTTTAGCATAAAATCGTGGCTCGTAAACCTTGAAATCTCGTGAGCGTTTTTTTGAGTTTTGGCAAGGAAAGCACTTTTTCTGTGAATTTAACAAAAATCAAAAGTTACCGGGAATATTATCAACACAATTCCAGGAATTATTGTACTTATATTTACTGATACAATTTATACAAAAAATACATTTAATCATGGATATACGTAGAAGCAATAAGCATTATTTTGTATAAATGATAAAAAATAATGTTTATTGCAATGGAAATTGGTATGTAGCATTATTCACAAAAGTTAGGACATGTTGAAAGGCTGAAATGAGGTAATATCAATCATTAACCTCCTGCCTTCTGCCTTCTAAGGACGGTAATACTACTTTTGGAGGACGTGAAGACCGATCCAACCGATTGCACCTATATTTTTACAATAAGCGTATAAGAATCAATCTTACTCATTATTTCTAATCTCCTTGTTGCTCACTACATTCATCTTATGCAACCTACTAATCCTAACCAATTTACAGAAAAAGCCTGGGAAGCGATCGCCCACACTCCCGATATTGTCAAACAGAACCAGCAGCAGCAGATTGAAAGCGAACATTTGATGAAAGCACTGCTGGAACAAGAAGGACTAGCTGGTGCTATTTTCACCAAAGCGGGTGTGAGTTTGCAGAAATTGCGTGATCGCACTGAAGAATTTTTGCAACGTCAGCCAAAAGTATCTGGTAGCAGCAGTTCTGTCTTTTTGGGACGAAGTTTAGATAAACTTTTAGACAGGGCAGAAAGCTATCGTAAGGAGTTTGGTGACGAATATATATCTATAGAACATTTAGTCCTGGCTTATGCTAAAGATGACCGCTTTGGTAAAAGTATATTCCAGGAATTTGGCTTAAACGAAAGCAAACTCAAGGATATTATTAAACAAGTTCGTGGAAACCAGAAAGTGACCGACCAAAATCCAGAAGGTAAATATCAAGCACTGGAAAAATACGGACGTGACCTCACCGAAGCTGCCCGTAAAGGTAAACTAGATCCAGTGATTGGACGGGATGATGAAATTCGCCGCACTATCCAAATTTTATCTCGCCGTACCAAGAATAACCCGGTATTAATTGGGGAACCGGGTGTGGGTAAAACCGCGATTGCGGAAGGTTTAGCACAGCGGATTATTGCGGGGGATGTCCCCCAGTCCCTGAAAGACCGGAAGCTGATAGCCTTAGATATGGGTGCTTTGATTGCTGGGGCGAAATTTCGGGGTGAATTTGAAGAACGTCTAAAAGCAGTCCTGAAGGAAGTCACCGAATCTGAAGGTAATATTGTCCTGTTTATCGACGAAATTCATACCGTTGTCGGTGCTGGTGCTACCCAAGGGGCAATGGATGCTGGTAACCTATTAAAACCCATGTTAGCCCGGGGAGAATTGCGCTGTATCGGTGCGACAACTCTGGATGAGTATCGTAAGTACATTGAGAAAGACGCGGCTTTAGAAAGGCGTTTTCAACAGGTGTATGTAGACCAACCCAGTGTGGAAGATACTATTTCTATTCTGCGGGGTTTGAAGGAACGCTATGAAGTCCACCACGGGGTAAAAATTTCTGATAGTTCCCTAGTTGCAGCTGCTACCCTTTCCAGTCGCTATATTTCTGACCGTTTTCTACCAGATAAAGCCATTGACTTGGTAGATGAAGCTGCAGCGCGTTTGAAAATGGAAATTACCTCTAAACCCGAGGAATTAGACGAAATTGACCGCAAGATTCTGCAATTGGAAATGGAAAAGCTGTCCTTGCAGAAAGAAAGTGATGCAGCTTCCCGGGAACGTCTGGAAAGACTGGAAAAAGAACTTGCTGACCTGAAAGAAGAACAAAGGTCATTGAATGCTCAATGGCAGTCCGAGAAAGATATTATCACCAAAATTCAGTCTGTCAAAGAAGAAATTGACCGGGTAAATCTGGAAATTCAGCAAGCGGAACGTAATTATGACCTCAACCGCGCTGCGGAGTTAAAATATGGCAAGTTAACGGATTTACACCGTCAATTAGAAACGGTAGAAAACGAACTCGCACAAGCACAACACGCTGGTAAATCTTTACTGCGGGAAGAAGTCACCGAATCTGATATTGCGGAAATTATTTCTAAGTGGACAGGAATCCCCATCAGTAAATTGGTGGAATCGGAGAAAGAAAAGCTGCTACATTTAGAGGAAGAACTTCATCACCGGGTAATCGGACAAGAAGAAGCAGTCACAGCAGTTGCGGATGCAATTCAACGTTCCCGTGCTGGACTTGCAGATCCCAATCGTCCCATCGCCAGTTTTATCTTCCTTGGTCCTACAGGTGTGGGTAAAACCGAATTGGCGAAAGCTTTGGCTGCGTACATGTTCGACACCGAAGAAGCAATGGTACGCATTGACATGTCCGAGTACATGGAAAAACACACCGTTTCTCGCTTAATTGGTGCCCCTCCCGGATATGTTGGTTATGAAGAAGGGGGACAGCTAACAGAAGCGATTCGTCGTCGTCCCTATGCGGTGATTCTCTTCGACGAAATTGAGAAAGCACACGCGGACGTATTTAATATCTTCCTGCAAATTCTCGATGATGGACGGGTCACGGATGCTCAAGGTCATACGGTAGACTTCAAAAATACCATTATCATTATGACCAGTAATATCGGTTCCCAATACATTCTCGATTTGGCTGGGGATGACTCCCGCTACGACGAAATGCGTCGTCGAGTAATGGAAGCCATGCGCAACAGTTTCCGTCCAGAATTCCTCAACCGCGTAGATGAGTTGATTATCTTCCATAGCTTACAGAAATCCCAATTACGGGAGATTGTCAAATTACAGGTAGAGAGATTACGGACAAGATTAGGGGAACGCAAAATGTCTCTGAAGCTATCGGATTCTGCACTTGATTTCTTAGCAGAAGTTGGATATGACCCTGTATTTGGTGCGCGTCCTTTGAAGCGTGCGATTCAACGAGAATTGGAAACTCAGATAGCGAAAGCGATTTTGCGGGGTGAGTTTAATGATGGAGATACCATCTATGTGGATGTGGAAAATGAGCGTTTGGTGTTCAAGCGCTTACCCGCAGAGTTGTTGACAACTTAATTCTCAGATGTAGGGTGTGTTATGCCTTTAGGCTAACGCACCTTGTGTTTGTGAGATTGATGGATTTCCCTGGCAATAAACATCTTTTTTTCGCATCAAAACGGAAATACGTTGTTTTACATCTGTGTATTTCAATTTTTGAGGTTATACAGAGAACTTACGCTTCCGTCTTTGTAACTATGACCTTGATTTTTAACTATAAGTAGTCGTACAAAATTAATTTTACATTCTGAAAGCTTCAAGTCCTTGTGATTGCTTCGTTCCTCGCTTCGGACAATATACAATTAATTTTGTCTAAGTACTTAGCGCTATTGAATGCAGATTGCTTTGAGAGTTTGCAATAATTCTATTGACGATTCGGAACGAGTTATATCTAGTTTTGGTAATAGTTGATAAATTGGGGGATTTCCTTGTTGGAGATAGACAAACTGATAGTCCATTCCATTGGTAGTTAGTCCCCAAACCGATGTTTGTTGTTTTAGATTTGTATATGCATAAGTAAGCAATTGGGGTAAACCTTCTAAAGCGTTAATACTGCTATTTTTAGATTCAATTACCAATATCCAAAAAGGGGTTAATGCTGTCTCGTTGAGAGTTTTGTTGACAGCTAAAATATCCATCCTTCCCTTGATGACTGTATCTTCGTCTTCTATGAGAATATCAGTAATATTTTCTTCCAGGGTGATTTTAATGCTGGGATGATAAAAGCCAGCTAGCTTTAATAATGGAGAAAGAATCAGAAATTTGATTTGTCCTTCTGATATTTTTCCCTCTGAGTAATATGTACGAAAAAGATTACGGATTTCTTGTAATTCTTGTGATTCAAATTCGTTCAGAGGTTCTAGAGATAGTAATGATGTAAATGAATCATTGAACTGTTCTTGGAAATTAAAACGCTGTTGAACCTCTTTTAGATTTAGGTTTCTTACATCTATATTGGTAGTCATTTTTTATTCCTGATTTTACTTATTATCAAGCATTTTGACAGGTAATGCAGTTAAGTTACCGTATTCGGAACCTCACCCCGGCTAAAGCCACCCCTCTCCTTAGTAAGGAGAGGGGAAGGGGGTGAGGTTTTGCGGTAAGTCATATCTTGCACCATTCTCAAACAGCACGGAGAAACCGGGTTTATAAATCAAAAATTAGGGTTTTTACAGATTCATATTCCTAATAAACCCGGTTTCTGACGCAGGTGAAGGTAACTAAGTATCAGGATTTCATCTCCGCAAAATGTTCTTGCAATTTATCATGAATAAAGGTAAAACGACCTCCCACTTGTTGAATTAATTTGCGTTCATCTGCGTAGGTGAGAAAACGTGCATAGTTCCAAGGAATATAACCGTTGTGGTAGAGGATAAGACGTAGAAAGAAGTGTTTAATGCAGGTAAAACCACCGCCGAAAAACAGCCCAATTAGCCCAACATATAGTCCAAAAATGAGTGCAATAATCAGCCCAATAATCAGCCCATTAATTGCAAATTTCCAAATACCTTGATTAGGTGTTTTTTTAGTTTCTATGTTTAGATCAGGTTCTACACTAATAATCAGCCTAATCAGCCCCCCCATCCCAAATTTAAGGCCATAAATTAGACTGTTAAATATTTTTATCTTATTTATTTTGAATAAAATAAATTTTTCATGTAGTTTTATATCCCACAGTTGCTGCAGCTCAAAAATTATCGCAAAACCCATACCAAATAACACCGCAAAAAGCAGGAACAACAGCCCATAAAGCATTCCATAATTAAACCCAATAAACCCAATCAGACCAAAAAACAGCCCAAAAATCAGAAGAATAATCAGCCCATAATTTGTTTGCTGTGATTGATTAACTAACCAATCCGGCTGTATTTTTTCAATATAAAACTCTTTCAAATTTCGTTCTTTCATCCTTTTTGCTAACCACTGCAACCACCGCTTAGTATCCTCAACTTTATACCCTTTGCTATCATGATGTTCCCCCAATCGCCTATTAATATAAGCATCAAATAATTCTTGACGACATCTTTGCTGGTATTCTCGACGCTCATCCTCAGAATTTAATATTCTACCTTCCTTTACCAAACCTTCAGGATAAGCAACAGGAATTAAATTTAGAAATAAGGGAGTTTTTGCTAATTCACCTAAACCCTCTGGGTCATTTTTTATAGTTTTCCATAAATGATGAGAATTTAACCGTCGCAGATAATTTTTAATTTGCTGTTCAGTCAATGAATGTAAACAAACTGCACCCCGTAAATTTTCTAATATTGCTTCACCTTTGATATATTCTTCTTGACGACAACACACAACTAACGGTAATAAACTAGAACTGTTTTGCAGAAACTGATTAATTTTATCAATACACTTTTTTTGTCGAGTTAAACCCAACTCATCCAAACCATCCAACAACGGTAAAAGTTTATCTGTATCTAACCACTGACGACTGATTTTTTCCGACACATTGTAGCGAAACTTTAAATCAGCCATTAACCATTCCCCAATTGCTTGTTGATCATCCCTCCAGTTAGAAAGTTCAAATAACACTGGAATTGGGTAATCTGGATTATGTTGTGCGCGTTCTATTAAATCCCGTGCTAATTCTAATAATAGGGTAGTTTTCCCCGCACCAGGATTACCTAAAATTAACAATCTCCCAGAAATATCTTCCTTATCAAAAGCCTCTATAATTGGCTTCCCCTCCTCCAATTCCATGTCCAATCCTCCAAACACTTTTAGCAAGCGCTGTGGTTGTAACCATTCCCAGGGAGAAGGGTAATTATTAATAGTTTGTGACGGATTTCTTCCTACCTTTTCTTGTTGATTTGAACTCCGCACCCGAATCATTTCTTGATTATGCAGAGAATCATTTAACCTTGTCTCCACATAAATTTTCATCGCTTTTAACAATTCTCGTCGCCAATCATCCGCAGTTTTCAGAATTGTTGTATGATGACCAGTAGTGCTATGGTGACCCCTCGTTTGCCAAAGCATCCAACCCAAGCGCAATATATGCCATAACAACAACACCAAAACTACACCACCACAAGTCCCCAGCAAAACCTTTAATGTCTCAGTTTTATCTTTTTCCGGAGTAGCACTCCACCAAGCGAAAATCCCAGATAAAACTACAATTTCAGCTGTCAGCTTCACAACTAAGGCATTTCTACCGGGAAATTCTTTAATACTAGGCAATTGATTGATTAAGTATCCAGCCGCAGAACTTAATAAACCAGTCAGTAATACTACTAAAAGAGGATGGTTGAGCATTTTGACAGATAGCCCTGTTTCTCTGTACTTATGCTGACATAAATTCAAGGATAGAGGCAGTGCAACTTCATTTGTTATCCTCAAAACAGCCTTGGAATCTTCTCCAGCTCTCTATCCTCTACGTTCTCTGCGCTTCTACGGTTTTTGAATCCCTCGTTACAAGGTTCAACCTTGTAATGGATTTTAGGGAGGCTCTGCCTCCAGACTTAATGGGAGGTATATGAGTATTAACTCACCGCTACCGCAACACTACCCACTTCCACCATCAAATTATCATCAGTAACTTGGTAAATCAAATTTTTCTCCCCATCCTCACCTTGAGCATGAAAATAACCGGATAAATTTAACTTTAATCTAATTAACTTATTCAGCGTATCCTGAAATAAATCCAAACCTTCCTCAGTCACATCTGCACCATAAAATATATAGCTTGTCCAATTTATCGGCTGTTCATTCCAACACCAACCTTGTAAATATAATCCTTTTTTTGTATTAGTTGAATAACTTTCTTTTAAAGATTTAATTACCTCAACTACACTGGCAAAATTATCAGGCTCAACTTCTAACCAACCACGAAGAGAATAAAAGTACGCCATATTATTCAGTATCCTTTTTCCAAACTATAACAATTCCTTGTTTATCCTCAATGTATTGACGCACATCAGGATGAGGAGTTTGTTTAAACCAAAATTCCGCACGTTTACCTAGTTGTTCGCCTAATCTGATAGTTTGTTTGATTTGAGAACGTGTTTTCTTGCTTAAAAAATTATGGGGTTTATGAGTCGCTGTTTCAGAATCCTTGGCTTGAATCAAAGCCTCATCTGTAACGCTATCGATTTCTCTCCCTTCTATAATTTGCGAAGTTCCACCTGTGTATTGTTGAACATCCCATTCATAGCTGTATCCGTTTGTCACCAGAAAATATTCCCCACAATCCCCATTACCGCCTATACTTCTCTAATACTCCCCCAAAACAAACCCAAATACCCTAACCCCTTGTTCTCTTTCCCTGGTACACTTGAACTGTAATCCCCAAAAAATTAGCGCCTATGGTGCACGTTAAGCGCGTCGAATTGACCAATTTTAAATCCTTCGGTGGTACTACCTCTGTCCCCCTGCTAGAGGGGTTTACTGTCATATCGGGACCAAATGGTTCGGGAAAATCGAATATTCTTGACGCGCTGCTGTTCTGTCTGGGATTATCTAGTTCTAAGGGTATGCGTGCCGATCGCCTGCCGGATTTGGTAAATACTACCCAAAGGAGTCATAAATCCCGTTCCACTGTGGAAGCGAGTGTGACGGTGACCTTTGATTTGTCAGACTATGAACCGGATGACATTGATGATACTCCCATTGTCTCTTCTGTGGTAATTGAGGAGGAGGAAACCCCACAAGAGGAGAAGAAGCAAGAACAAACGGAAGCTGAAAAAAATCACAAGGAACAAATTCGTGCCCATGTAGACGGGGAATGGAGTGTCACTAGGAGATTGCGCGTCACTGCCCAGGGAACTTATACGTCTAATTATTACATAAATGGTGTCTCTTCGACTCTTACAGAGTTACACGAGGAGTTAGAAAGACTGCGTATTTACCCGGAAGGCTATAATGTCGTTCTCCAAGGGGATGTTACTAGTATTATCTCTATGAATGCTAGGGAGAGACGAGAAATTATTGATGAATTAGCGGGGGTAGCAGCGTTTGATAGGAAGATTAATCAAGCGAAGAAAACCTTGGAGGAGGTGAAGGAGAAGGAAGATAGCTGTCGGATTATTGAGACGGAATTAACCGCACAGTGCGATCGCCTTTCCCAGGATAAAGCTAAGGCTGAAAAGTACCAAAAGTTACGGGCTGAATTTCTGGAAAAGCAAAAGTGGGAAGTGGTGTTATCTTGGCGAACTTTGCAAAATCAGCAAGAAAGACTCTCGAATCAAATTCAAGCCGGGGAAAAGAATCACGGGGAGTTAACAGAACAATTAAATACTCTGAATCAGGAGATTAGCCGTAAAAATACAGAGTTAGAACAACTCAATGCGCAGGTAAAAGCATTGGGAGAGGAACGACTGTTAGCGGTACAAGGGAATTTAGCGAATCAGGAAGCGGAACGTAAGCAGTTACAGCGTCAAAAAGGGGAGTTGGAAACTGCGATTCAAGAATGTGAGAGACGTTTACAGAATACTCACCAAGAAATTCAACAACATCAGCAAGCTATAGAACAGTTAGTAAAACAACGGGATGTAGAAACAGGAAATTTTGCATCTCTACAGCAGCAACGGGATCAAGCACGAGAACAGCTTGAAAATTCCCGTCAAGCAGCTTCCGAAATCGCTTCCGCATCAGAAGCTTGGGTACAGCAACAAACCGCTTTAAATCGTCAAATTGAAGCGCTACTGCAAACCCTAGAACCCCAACGCACCGAACAAGCACAGTTAGGGGAACGAAATAATCAATTACAGCAGCAAATAGAAGAACAAACCCAGTTAATTGCTACCCTAGAACCCCAACTGTCCCAGAAGCAAACCCAACTTTCCCAATTAGAAACGGAATTTAATAACTCTGGGGAACCGATCCAAAATCTGGCACAAAATCTCGCTGGGACAGAACAGGAATTACAAATCCAACAGGATACCCACAAGCGTCTCTTACAAGAACAACGGGAAAAACAACGACAATTAGATAAACTAGAAGCACAATCCCAAGCACAACAGGAAGTACAGGGAACTTACGCCAGTAAACTGATTTTACAATCAGAAATGCCCGGTGTGTGCGGCATGGTGGTACAGTTGGGTAAAGTGGAACCCCGCTATCAATTAGCTTTGTCAATCTCCGCTGGTGCGCGTTTAGGACATATTGTGGTAGAAGATGATTCCATCGCTGCTGCGGGAATCCAATTACTCAAACAAAAACGTGGGGGAAGGGCGACTTTTCTCCCGTTGAATAAAATTAAGGCTCCTAAGTTTACCCAAGATTTTACCCTCAGATACGCCAACGGCTTTATAGATTATGCCGTCAACTTGGTAGATTGCGATCGCCGCTATAAAGATATCTTTGGTTATGTTTTCGGGAGTACGGTGGTGTTTTCCACCCTTTCCCAAGCGCGTCAACATTTGGGAATGTACCGCATCGTCACCTTGGATGGGGAATTGTTGGAAACCAGCGGTGCGATGACCGGGGGAAGCGTTTCCCAGCGTTCATCCTTGAAATTTGGGAATGTGGAAGCAACAGAATCCGCAGAAGTCAAGGAATTGAAAAAGCGCTTAGAGGAAATTGAGTTAATTATAGGGCGTTGTGCTGATGCCATCAATTCCCTTTCTAAGAATACCAAAGAATTGTCCCAGGAGCTTACAGAAGCCCGTCAGGGACGACGAGAACAGCAATTACGCTTAGAACAACTACAAAAGGAAGTCCAGGGGTTAACAGCCCAATTACAAGCCGCTAGAACCCAACTTTTCCAGAATACCGAAAAATTGACCGCCGTTCAATCCCGCTTAGAAATCCTCCTGCGGGAATTACCAACTCAAGAGCAGCAATTACAACAATTGCGTCAAGAACTTACAGAACTAGAAGAGTCCCAAACGCCCCAGGAATGGCAAAAAATCCAAGCAACGATAAAAAATCAAGAGCAACAATTAGAACATCGAGAAAACGAACTGCGTCAAGGAGAAGCAAAATTAAAAAATCTGGAGAATCAACAGCAACGCTTACAAGAAAGGATTCAAGAAGCACAACAGAGGATTGGGGAATATGAAAATCAACAAACCTCCTCACAAGACACAGTAAATCGTGTTTCTGGGGAAATTACCACCCTTTCAGAACAAATTACCCAAACCCGTCAACAACTCAAAGAAATAGAAGCGAGTTTAGGAGAAGACAAACAAAAACGCGATCGCACCGAACAGGAATTACGGGCTGATTTACTGCGTCAACAACAATTGGAATGGGAATTGCAAAAATTACAAGAAAAGCAACAACAACGTCGGGAAGAGTTAGGAAACGTGCAAGTACAATTACAAACCATCACCCCCGAATTACCTTCCCCCCTACCAGAAGTCCCCGACAAAGTAGATTTGTCAGAATTACAAAAAGAATTACGCAGCCTTTCCAAACGCCTCCAGGCAATGGAACCCGTAAATATGCTAGCCTTAGAACAATACGAGCGTACCCAAAAGCGACTAGAAGAACTCACTCAGAAACTAGAAACCTTAGAAGGGGAACGCACAGAATTATTACTGCGGATTGAGAACTTTACCACCTTACGCCAACATGCTTTTAAAGAAGCCTTCGACGCAGTCAATGAAAACTTCCAATCCATCTTCGCTACCCTTTCTGAAGGAGACGGTTATCTCCAACTAGATAATCCCGAAGATCCCTTTAGCAGCGGATTGAACTTAGTCGCACATCCCAAAGGTAAACCCGTACAACGACTAGCATCCATGTCAGGGGGAGAAAAATCCCTCACCGCATTGAGCTTTATCTTCGCTCTCCAACGTTACCGTCCTTCCCCATTCTACGCCTTTGACGAAGTAGATATGTTTCTAGACGGGGCAAACGTAGAACGATTAGCTAAAATGATAAAACAACAAGCACAGCAAGCGCAATTTATAGTTGTGAGTTTGCGTCGTCCAATGATAGAATCAGCCGAACGCACAATTGGCGTGACTCAAGCCAGAGGAGCGTACACCCAAGTTTTGGGTATAAAATTACCATCCTCCCAGACACAGGCTTGAATTTTTGTTAATAATAGTGTATTGATTAACCGGATTCGAGATCAGGACTCGGTATATAATGACCTCTGAACAAACTATTAGACGTTCCGATATTTTAAATACCCAAGTAATTACCCGCGATAACGGTAAACGCTTGGGGATAGTAAGTCAACTCTGGGTAGATGTAGAACAGCGAGAAGTCGTAGCTTTAAGCTTACGAGATAGCCTGATCTCTGTTTCTGGCATACCCCGCTATATGTACCTTAGCAGCATCGACCAATTCGGGGATGTACTCCTGGTTGAAAATGAAGATGTAATCGACGATGTAGAAGTCGATATGTTCAGCAATCTCATCAACTGGGAAGTAATTACTGAAACCGGAGAAGTTTTAGGTAGGGTACGGGGCTTTAAATTTAATAGCGAAAGTGGTAAGATTTATTCTATAGTCATCGCTTCCCTGGGATTACCGCAAATTCCCGAATCTTTCCTGAGTACCTACGAAATCTCCATGGAAGAAGTCGTAAGTACCGGTCCCAACAGATTAATCGTATTTGAAGGGGCAGAAGAACGGGTAAATCAGTTAACAGTTGGTTTACTCGAACGCCTCGGTATTGGCAGAGCACCTTGGGAGCGGGAAGAAGAGGAGTATGGCTATACTGCTCCCCGCACTGTTGCGCCATCGAATCAGTTACCTAGTGGCGTACCCTTAGAAGCACCCAAACCGAAAGTCTACGCACCAGAACCCGTAGCTAAAGAAGAACAATGGGATGAAGATTATTACGAAGAGGAACCTCTTCCCCAGCGTCAGGTAATGCAAGCGCGTCAATACGAAGCAGTGCAATACGAAGACGAAGAAGATAATTGGAGTGAAGCCACAGGGAAAGATACATACTCATCTGCACAACCCTACAGCAAGAAGGCTTATGCAGATGAGTATGATCGCTACGACGACGATTTAGATGCTGATGCTTGGGATGATGCACCAAAGCCTGTAAATATCCCCAAGAAGGTGAAGCAAAGACAGCCGGAATACGAAGAGGAAAGTGGATATTAAGAGGTTCACCAAAAATCGGGGTCTGAAGCCCCCTCCTTCTAGGACGGCTTTTTTTGAAGTTCCTTGATGCAGTCCCGTAGCACTTCTGCCGGAGATATCTGCTTATTGGCTGCATACTCTTTAAGAGTTCGCAATTCTTCATCAGAAAGTCTAAGATTGAATAGGTTTTTTC
>JASJCY010000132.1 GCA_030065825.1 Nostocaceae cyanobacterium
AATATTGGTGACAGGACTGTTCCTATAAATGTTGAAGCGGTAAGAAATGCAATGTTTCCCATTGTTCAGGTGTTCCCAACCTATCAAAATCCCTTTCTTCTATCTTTATTCCTTTGATGTCAGTCGGGAACTTTGGAAACATTGCATTTCTTACCGCTTCAACATTTATAGGAACAGTCCTGTCACCAATATTTACAGAGAAAAGTAATACTGTTGATTTATGTATATCTTCTGGATAACTAGTTTGTATCTCTATTCTATTTTCGTGTTCTTGCTTCCAGGAACGCAATAATTCAATTGGATACTTATCTGGATGATCGTCTATCTCTTTGTGGCATCTTTGGCACAAAAGCATTAAATTGGAAAAATCTATTTGTAATTCTTTAGATTGATCTGTTCCTCTTGGACCGTCTTTACTTGAACCAATAATGTGTGCTACTTCTGCAAAATTTCCTTCGCTTAAAGTTAGTCCGTTGTACCACACAGGTGTGTTGCATCCTTTGAACTCACAGCGTCCTGCTGATTTTACCCAAAGTTGTAGTTTGACTGCTTCTGGGATACTTTTTCTTGCCATACTTTAAAAGGATGGAAAATGGTCACCAAACACTTTTTGTAATGTAACACATGCATTTGAAATATCATCTTCATTTGATGCATTAATCAAAGCATCTCGCAAAGCAATTAATTTAGTTTTAAGTGATGCCATTTGTTTATCACTCATCTTTTCAAAAAGGTCATTATAAGGTTGAACCGGAAGCTTTACACTTATTTGATTTCTCCAATAAAACATACCAATCATTCTATTGACAACATGATAAAATGCTCGCAAATCGTTGTATTGATCAGTGTATGAGTTAATAATGTAATCTTTTTGAGGTGTAAAAAGATTATAACAACAAGCGGTTAAAGCTATCCCTGTTGGTCGTTCTGTTCCTGTTGAAGAAAAATTATAATCTTTCCACCTTTTCAAATACCTTATAATCCTACGAAACTGCTCTCTGTCAGAATCATCAGGAATTTTTGATTTTAGAAGTTTTTTAAGCCTAAAAGGTTCGGATAATTCCCAAATCTTTTTATCTTCAGATGAACCAATAAACCCTTTGGCGATATGATTTACTTCCTTTCCATAATCATCTTCATCAAGTGAATAAATAGCCAAGTCAACATGAAACCTTTTTGCAGAATCTCGATGATATTGAACTCTTACACAAGGTCTTTTGATTTCAACTGTTCTTGCTCCTGTATGTAGAGCATTGTAAACCCATTCTTTAACTTTCACAGGTTTGTAACTACTTTTTGAAAAATTAAAAACTATACCCACATCAATATCATAATCATCTCCTGGAAGAGGTTCTACTCCTGTTCCCAAGTCATAACTCCCTTGGTTAAAATTATGAAATGTAGGCGTATTTGTCGGAAATAGTCTTTTCAACCCGTTCCTTAAATCACCTACTATTAAATCTCTCTTTTCACGCAATGGCTTATTATCATCAAAGTCAATTTTGATGGTATTGTGAAATTTGTTGAATTGAGTTTGTAAGTTCGCCATAATTTTATTTGTTGACTTTTTATACCTGCTGTCAACTAGTTTACCGTATTACTAGCAATGCAAATCTACATTGGTGATTTGCACCCTAGAGTTCTTCCTATGCTTGAATTGCTAGCAACTTACCAGGGCTAAAACCCTGATTACAAACAGTATCAATATGTTAGCTGCGAAAATATTAAAAACGAATCAAATTATACTATGCCTGATTAAAAAGGTAGAAAATAAGCTGTTCCACATTTAAATTGTATATTCAGGACGGAAAAGACACCCATCCCACAAGAAAATAAATAAAAGCTAAAAACCAAAGAAACCGGGTTTCTATGGCTGGATAACCCATAATCAGAGTATATAAACCAAAAGAAACCCCGTTTCTGTTTTATAAACACCCTCTTAGATGTGTTTTAACTTATTTGTAAAGCTACTTTGAACTCTCCTGGCTTTGGAAAAACCAGGATTCCGTTGGCGTAAGCCTTCCCGAAGGGTACTGTTGTTACTACGTGGGCTAAACCCTCACTTCGTAACGTTGTTCTGCCCCAAAGGGGCTTTTACTGGCTCAAACAGTCCTACCCGCCTCGACCTATTTAATGGCTGTACGGTTACTTTTAAGTTTCCCAGTTGTGCTAACACATTTTGTTTTTGGAGTTTTTCATCCTAGGTCAGCATAACCTTTTTCCATGATATCACTGAAAACACCGGACTAAAGTCCTGCGAGTCGGATTACCCTACCCTGCACCGAAAGCCTACGGCTAACGGGAAGGCTCCGCCTACATCCCCTCCTTAAAAGGCAGGGGTTCTCATCCTCCCGCATTGTTTTGATAGCGCTATGGGTTAAAATTAATAATACCCCTACCTATGTCTCATCTCGCTGCTGCTGAAGTATGACCATGCATAATCCCGTTGAATTTCTAGATGCCTTTGATGTCATCGTTGTCGGTGCAGGTCACTCCGGTTGTGAAGCAGCTTTGGCTACAGCACGTCTTGGCTGTCGGACCTTGCTGCTAACCCTCAACTTGGATAAAATTGCTTGGCAACCCTGTAACCCAGCGGTGGGAGGTCCAGCCAAATCCCAGTTAACCCACGAAGTCGATGCTTTAGGTGGGGAAATTGGCAAAATGGCAGACCGCACCTACCTGCAAAAACGGATTCTCAACTCTTCACGGGGTCCGGCAGTTTGGGCATTACGTGCCCAGACTGATAAACGGGAATATGCAGCGGTGATGAAAGGGATTGTGGAAAATCAGGAAAATTTGACAATCCGGGAAGGAATGGTCACAGACTTGGTTTTAAGTAAAAATAACGAAGTCATCGGTGTCCAAACCTACTTTGGTGTCGCCTTCCAGTGCCAAGCCGTAATTCTCACCACAGGCACCTTCTTGGGAGGTAAAATTTGGGTAGGAAACAAATCCATGGCAGCAGGACGTGCGGGAGAATTTGCCGCTGTGGGGTTGACAGAAACCCTCAATAACCTGGGATTTGAAACCGGACGCTTAAAAACCGGAACCCCTGCCCGAGTTGATAAACGTTCGGTAGATTACAGCAAAATGACTCCCCAACCAGGGGACGAAGATGTACGCTGGTTTAGCTTTGATCCCCAACTATGGGTGGAAAGGGAACAACTACCCTGTTATATGACCCGGACAACCCCCCAAACCCATCGCTTAATTCGGGAAAATCTCCACCTATCCCCAGTATACGGTGGTTGGGTGGAAGCAAAAGGACCCCGCTACTGTCCCAGCATTGAAGATAAAATTGTCCGCTTTGCCGATAAGGAAAGTCATCAAATCTTCATTGAACCAGAAGGAAGGAATACCCCCGAACTTTATATCCAAGGGTTTTCCACAGGACTGCCGGAAAACTTGCAACTGCAAATGCTACGTAGTCTCCCGGGGATGGAGAACTGCGTCATGCTGCGTCCAGCTTATGCAGTTGAGTACGATTACTTACCCGCCACTCAGTGTTTTCCCACACTCATGACCAAGAAAATAGAAGGCTTGTTTTGTGCGGGGCAAATTAACGGTACTACAGGTTATGAAGAAGCAGCCGCCCAAGGGATTGTGGCTGGAATTAATGCAGCGCGGTTTGTTCGCCGTCAGGAAATGATTGTTTTCCCCCGGGAACAAAGTTACATCGGCACCTTAATTGATGACCTGTGTACCAAAGATTTACGGGAACCTTACCGGATGCTCACCAGCAGGTCAGAGTATCGGTTGTTGCTGCGGTCTGACAACGCTGACCAAAGGCTGACACCCCTGGGAAGGGAAATTGGCTTAATTAGCGATCGCCGTTGGCAATTATTTACCCGCAAGCAAGAGAATATTGCCACCGAAAACAAACGCCTCCATAGCACCAGAGTAAAAGAACACGACGACATTGGTAAAGCCATCGCCGAAGCCACCCAGCAGGCGATAAAAGGCTCAATTACCCTTGCTGACCTGCTGCGCCGTACAGGATTCCATTACCTTGACTTGGAACGCCACGGATTGGGAAATACAGCCTTAGAACGTAGCGAAAAAGAAGGGGTAGAAATTGAAATCAAATATTCTGGCTATCTTGCCAGACAGCAAAATCAAATCGAACAAATTGCCCGTCAGGCACACCGTCCATTACCAGGGGATTTAGACTATGCCACCATCGATACCCTTTCCAAAGAAGCCCGGGAAAAGTTAAGTAAGGTCAAACCCCTAACTATCGGTCAAGCAGCCCGAATTGGTGGCGTGAACCCAGCCGATATTAATGCCTTGCTAATTTATTTAGAATTGCGTAGAAACAAGAACCAGAGCGAATTTCCAGCAATGGCTTAACCCAAACTTCATGAAGCGCGAGTATAGTAGTAGGGAGACACACCGGGAGGTTGGTATGATTGATGACATATACATCATACTGGCATCTTCTCCAATCTCCGGATTAAAGTTGACTTTAATACATCTTTAAACAATCCACTCCTTTAATTTGGACGAGGGATTGGTATTTTTGCAAAAATTGTGGTTTCTAGGCAGTAAGGGCAAGATTTACCGTCCCAAAAGCCATAACTTTTAATAGCTATGTCACAAAAAGCCAGTACGCATCTCATTATTCCAGAACCATCAGACGATTTAATTGCCAGCGAACCTTGGTCAATGGAGACCTACGCTGACGGCTTGATGGATGAACTTTTTACTGATATCGACCAGATTCTAGAGGCAAGTAAAAACTTACCTGACCAAAAAACACCTCCAGGATATGTGCCAGTAGACACAGCCCAGATATCCCAAATTGTTTGGTCAGGCACATCTAACCAAGCACAAGGGGGAGTTCCTCAACTTAGCCATAACCAAGTAAGTGCGGTGGTAATTGATACTCCCGCTATGAGAAAAGTCGTTAAGAAACGACGTCCCAAGAAATCTCGCCATTGGTTTGGTAGACTAATTTCTGCCGCAGTAACCTTAGGCTTAGCCATCGCTGGCATCACATGGATAGTCAACTCCGGAATAGTTCGGCTAGACTCAAAATCTTGGCAAATGGCTGTGCAAAAGCCCCAGGCACAAAAGCCACAATTACCTACCAAAGCCGAAATAGAGGCTAATTTAGCTGACTACATGCTGGGGTCACTTACAGCCATTGATAGACAAGAGGCAAGCAACCAAAATAATTCTCGCAAAGCCGTCCTGACTGCTAGTGCCAGAACTACACCCTCAGGTAATTTACCACCTTCTCGTGCTGCCAACAATACCATAGCCCCTAGCCGTCCATCAACCGTTGTTGAACGTGTCTATATTCCCGTTTATCAAGCACCTTTGCCAATGCGTTATGCACCTCCAGCGGTTCCTAGGGTACCATCTGTACAGCCCCCGGTAAATGTGGCAATGGCAACTCCATCTTCACCTAGCATTGCCAGTAACCCTGCTGCCAAAGTCAACAAATCAGCTAAAACACAGGCTATTAAACCTGTAGCGGTGAAAACTGCTTCCATAGCCGTCTCCCAGGCAAAACAACCCCCTACATTGCCACCAATTCCATCTTCAGCAGTGCCACCAAAACCACCTACTGTGAAAGCACCTGCACCATCAGCAGCACCAGAACCAAAACCCCCTCAACAGGAAGTCGCATCTACTTCTGTAGCAAGTCGTCCCCATATGTTGACGGGATTGCTAGAGAATGGAGAAAAATCTCTAGCTTTATTTAAAATTAATGGTGCCGACCGTCGTATTCAAGTAGGTGAAAACATTGGTTCTAGTGGTTGGACACTAGTAGATGTTGCCAATGGTGAAGCCATTATCCGCCGTAACGGTGAAGTCCGCTCGATTTTTGCCGGACAAAAGTTTTAAAATAGCCAATAGCTAATCATTAAAACAATCTCCATCTACCCTTTTCGGAAATCGTTCAGGGTGCATCTATTCAAAAATTTAATCAAAAATTTAAAAATCCCCAAAACCGGGTTTTTGAGATTCGGTAATGAAATTTTGCTCATTACTGAATTAAGGGATGAATATGAGTTAGGTAGACCGGAGTACCTACCTGGAGAAATATAGCGAATTTCATACCCAATCAAAAAATGTTTGCTACATATCCAACTGTAAGGACGGGGTTACCGCAGTTGTGGGGGGGGAAACCCCACCCCTACGAATCAATCATGTGTCGCATTCTTTTTTCAAATTGGTATCAGTCGGTTGCACAAACAGTGAAAATAGCTATAAACCTAGTTTCTTAAAAGCTCACAAAAATTTTTCCATAAACACAAGAAAAACTGTTGTTTGAGTATAAATTAAGGGCAATATAAACTTATAAACTTTAGTTTAGTTGTATTTATAATATGCGAAATTATCGTGTTCGTTCATCAGTCAATTCTTCCAATCCGGAATTTAAAGAAGAGCATTTCAAGAAAAACTATCAAAATGTTATGGAATCCCTGGTGTTTGAGGAAGTAAAGCAACAATTGGAATCCTTACATCCGAACGTTTCTAAACACATCAACCCATCAGAAGTAGCAGCCTATGCCTTAAATCGTCTTCCTGCTCTTTATGCTACTGGTAAACGGGGATGGCAGCGCCAATACCATCGGGGAAAAACAGAATTGCAACAGCAAATCGTCAAAGCCGTGCGTCACGGAATTGTAGCTGTAGAACGAGATCCCCTACGGGTACAGAGTCCCCTTACTTTTACAGAAGATAGTGCTGCACTAGCTGCCCTAGAAGATTTGAAAACCTTACTGCAACGAGAAAATCTTTCTTGGGAAAACTTAAAAAGTGTAGTTGAACAAACCTTAATGGATACTATGCGAGGAAATATTACTTGGTATAAAGCTCGACGTGCAGATAATGAAATATTTGACTGGGAAAAATTTCCACAACATCAACGGGAATGATTTGTTATGGGTAAACTCATGTAGGGGTGGGGTTTCCCCGCCCAGAACTGGGGTTTCCCCGCCCAGAACTGGGGTTTCCCCGCCCAGAACTAGGGTTTCCCCGCCCAGAACTGCCGTTTTCCGTAAATATTAAGTTTATGTGTGTAGTTAGAAACCGGGTTTGTTTGGTTGAAATATCGAATCCCCATCCTACCCCTCTTTAATCACTCTCGCGCTAATAAAAATCCAAAACCCTTATTCTTAAGCACTTTTATGAATTTAGGCGTAGGTTGGGTTGTAGCTTGCACACCCCGCAGGGGTAGGACCCAGACGCGCAGCGGTAAGCAACTGCGGTGGTGAGGCAGTACGGTCTACTCTACGAGAAGCCGCTGAGTGCAAAGCACACGCTGCGCAGTAAGCAAAGCTATGCCGTAGGCTTTACGCGTCTATGGGGAGCCACTTGAGTGCGCCCAAAGAAGCCTAAAAAATGGATAAAGTCGAGCTAAGGACTTGCAATTAAAATTCCTCGCCCACAAGAGAGCGAGGAATTTGGTAATAGGTAATTGGATCTTCCATTACCCGTTATTGCTACGGTACAACTTGAATCTACACCCAAACAGTCCTTAAAACTAGAAGGATTCAGACATTACACTCTATTATTTCCAGTCAAAAACAATATTACTCTTCAACAGCTGTTGTTACTACTTCTTCCACTGCTTCTGGAGTTTCCACTGCTTCTGGAGTTTCCACTACTTCTGGAGTTTCCACTGCTTCTGGAGTTTCCACTGCTTCTGGAGCTTCCACTGCTTCTGGAGTTTCCACTGCTTCTGGAGTTTCCACTACTTCCGCAGTTTCCACTACTTCCGCAGTTTCCACCGCTTCCACTGCTTCCACTGCTTCCACTGCTTCCACTGCTTCCACTGCTTCCGGTACTTCTTCTGTTGCTACTGCTTCACCCTCAACAGGTACATCAAGGGAAATACCTTGCTGCTTCGCTAACATCTGTTCGCGGTACTTAGCAGCCATTTCTTCTGCCTTATCAAATACTAGATCCCGGTTCTTAATCATATCACCAGGTTCGGGTTCTAATTGTTTTGTAGACAGAGAGATGCGACCCCTTTCTGCATCCAAATCAATGATCATTACTTTCAGTTCATCATTGACATTAAAGACGCTATGGGGTGTATCAATATGCTCGTGGGAAATTTCCGAAATGTGTAGTAAACCACTAACACCACCGATATCAATGAATGCACCGTAAGGCTTGATACCACGTACTGTACCAATTACTACCTCACCAACCTCCAAGCGATTCATCTTACGCTCAACTAACGCTCGACGGTGAGATAGAACTAAACGGTTACGTTCTTCATCTACTTCTAAAAATTTTAATGGCAGTTCTTCCCCTACCAAATCTTCTTTAGGCTTACGAGTGCTAATATGGGAACCAGGAATAAATCCGCGCAATCCCTCAATCCGAACTAAGGCTCCACCACGGTTGGTTGCAAACACACCAGAACGAACAGTTGCATCCTCTGCTTGCAACTGTCGTACTCGCTCCCAAGCCCGCATATACTCAATTCGGCGAATAGAAAGGGTTAGTTGCCCATCTTCGTTTTCATCAGTGAGGATAAAAAATTCTCGTGTTTCGTTTGATTGTAAAACTTCATCCGGGGCATCAACCCGGTTGATAGACATTTCTTGTATGGGTATGTAAGCCGCTGTTTTTGCACCTATGTCAATCAGAGCGCCGCGTGGCTCTATACTGAAAACTGTACCTGGTACAACATCACCAGGACTAAAATGATAATCGTATTTGTCAAGCAACGCAGCGAAATCGTCGTGAGTAAATCCTATTTCATGAGTAGCGGTTGAATTCTGATTGACCATGCTAATAGTTTCCTGGATTAGATTCTCCGTTAATTTTTTTGCCTCCTAGCGATGTATATGCAAGGGCCTGATAGGCATTCTACACCTACACCTACATCCTTTTTCATCCTAGCGCAGCAAAGCTGATCTTAACACGCATCAACTTTAAGATCCCATATTATATATGATTTCAATCCTGTTTTGTGAACTTGTAGCCTGAAACCCTTTCGGAGTAATGGATATTGGAAATAAAAAAAATTTTAATTTTAGCAAATAACCGCTGTTCTCACCTTGGAGGACAGCGGTTTATTATGTTGCCACTACAATGTGGCAGTGTTAATTACTTACTCGTCTTTGTTCTCAATGCGAGGAGGTTCGCGGAATGCGATCGCAAAGAACAGAGTTCCAATTGCCAAAGTCAAAATTAAAATGTACGCAACACTTTCCATATCGCTTGTTCCTGCCTATCCAATTTGTGACATTGAAGCTAATAACAGTTTACCAATTGACAGGAAAGAACGGTCTAAAAAACAACCTAATTTAGCAGTTAAACCAGCAGTTATTAGACCATTCTTTACAAATTGCTACAAAAGTTTAAGCTTCTTTCTGGCGGGTTGACTTATCACCCACTTTCTGGTAGAAGCCCCACTCTACTTGTTCCTCTTCTAAATCTGGGTCAACACCAGCAAATACATCTCGGTAGATTGTCCGAGAACCGTGCCAGATGTGACCAAAGAAGAACAACAGAGCAAATACAGCATGTCCAAAGGTAAACCAACCTCTGGGACTGGTGCGGAATACACCATCAGAGTTTAATGTTTCTTTGTCAAATTCAAAGATTTCGCCGTCTTGAGCTGCACGAGCGAATCTCTTGACTGAAGGGGGATCTGTAAATGTTTGACCATTTAAATCGCCACCGTAGAAGCTGACTGTTACACCAGTTTGCTCAATGCTGTACTTAGATTCTGCCCGACGGAAGGGGATATCAGCGCGGATTACACCATCTTTGTCAGTCAAAACCACTGGGAAGGTTTCAAAGAAGTTGGGGAGACGACGCACGGTCAATTCCCGACCTTCTGGATCTTTGAACACTGCATGACCCTTCCAGGAAATGGCAATACCATCTCCTTTGTTCATTGCACCTGTACGGAATAGACCACCTTTAGCGGGGCTATTACCAACGTAATCGTAGAATGCCAGCTTTTCAGGAATCTGTGACCAAGCTTCAGAAAGGCTGGCACCATTAGCCAAGCTAGTTTGTACGCGACGGTCAATTTCTTGTTTAAAGTAGCCTTGATCCCATTGGTAACGGGTTGGTCCGAACAGTTCAATGGGTGTGGTAGCGTTACCGTACCACATAGTACCAGCGACTACAAAAGCCGCAAAGAATACCGCAGCAATACTGCTGGAAAGTACAGTTTCGATATTACCCATCCGCAGGGCTTTGTACAGCCTTTCGGGGGGTCGTACTGATAGGTGGAATAAACCCGCAATAATACCGACAACTCCAGCAGCAATGTGGTGAGCAACGACACCGCCGGGATTAAATGGGTTAAAGCCCGACGGTCCCCACTCCGGTGCCACTGGTTGCAGATGACCCGTTAAACCAAAGCCATCGGAAACCCACATTCCTGGACCCCACAAGCCTGTGAGGTGGAAAGCTCCGAAACCAAAGCACAGTAGACCAGACAAGAATAGGTGAATGCCAAACATCTTTGGCAAATCAAGGGCTGGTTCGCCAGTGCGGGCATCTTGGAAAAGTTCCAAATCCCAGAAAACCCAGTGCCAAACGGCAGCCAAGAATAGCAGACCTGAGAGAACGATATGAGCGGCTGCTACCCCTTCAAAAGACCAAAAACCAGGGGTATAGTCGGGGTCGCCAATAACGTTCCAACCACCCCAAGAGCCAACCACCCCTAGACGTGCCATAAAAGGCAGCACGAACATTCCTTGACGCCACATTGGGTTAAGAACTGGATCGCTGGGGTCATAAATTGCCAGCTCATATAGAGCCATAGACCCAGCCCAGCCTGCCACCAGGGCTGTATGCATCAAGTGTACAGAAATCAGTCGCCCTGGATCGTTCAGAACGACTGTATGTACTCGATACCATGGTAGTCCCATCGACTACGCTCCTCCTCGATGAGTTTGTTTACAAATTCATTTTCTTACTGAAGTTATCAGAAACACAAGCAACTTACAGGTTTAGGTGCAGCTACTTTAGTGATTTAGAAACTTCTGGCACTTGTTTGTTATTGCTACTGCCCGCTTTTGTTACAAATTATTGCCGAAAATTTACTTTTAGACAGATGTATGTAACTAAGCAAGGCTAAATCCCCAGGAAATTAGCCCTGAAGAAAACCAAGCAAAATGAGAATGTTTTAAAAAGTGTAACTAGATTAGGGAACTGTTTGCAAGGGTTTGTCAATCTTGTTTCTGTTTGAATGTGGGTGTTTTAACTATGGATAATGGGGAATGGGGAACTATTAACTGCCATTAGACATGTTAAATCATCACAAGCCGTTGATTACGGGCAAAACTAAACTATTAGGGGTAATTGGCTATCCTGTAGAGCATTCACTCTCACCAGTGATGCATAATGCAGCTATATCTGAATTGGGAGTCGATTTTATCTATCTTCCCTTTCCAATTAAACCAGAAGATTTACACAGGGCTATTGACGGCTTGGAGGCGATTGGTGTAGTCGGCTTGAGTGTTACAATTCCCCATAAACAGGCGATATTGCCGTTGTTATCGGAAATTGAACCCATTGCTGCAGCTGTGGGAGCAGTGAATACCGTTATTCGTAAAAATAACAAGTGGATAGGGACAAATACGGATATTGCCGGATTTATTTCACCACTACAAAACCTTGATAGGGATTGGAGTCAAACGGTAGCGGTGATTTTGGGCAATGGTGGTGCCGCTAGGGCAGTGGTAGCAGGTTGTACAGAGTTAGACTGTGGTGAAATTCATGTGGTGGGACGCAACCAGGATAAATTAGAACAATTTCAAGCTAGTTGGGAAAATTCACCCCTGGAAGTTAATTTAAAAGTCCACACTTGGGATAAATTACCACAACTCATACCCCAAGCTAACTTGCTGGTAAACTCAACCCCCATCGGCATGTATCCTAATGTAGAACAATCGGCTTTGAGTGCAGAACAAATGCAAAATTTACCAGGGGATGCGATCGCCTATGATTTGATCTACACCCCCAACCCAACGCAATTTTTGCAACAAGCACAGCAAGTAGGTGCAACTGCAATCGATGGACTGGAGATGTTAGTGCAACAGGGTGCAGTAGCGTTAAAAATGTGGTTAAACCGGGAAACTGTACCTGTAGATGTAATGCGTCAAGCACTGCGAGAACATTTAAAAATATAAGGGTTGGTAATTGGTAATTGGTAATTGGTAATTGGTAATTGGTAATTGGTAATTGGTAATTGGTAATTTTCAACAAGCAGAAAGAAACCGGGTTTATGAAGGTAAAATTATGGTTTTGACAGGTCAATATTCCCAATAAACCGAAAGAAACCGGGTTTATGAAGGTAAAATTATGGTTTTGACAGGTCAATATTCCCAATAAACCGAAAGAAACCGGGTTTATGAAGGTAAAATTATGGTTTTGACAGGTCAATATTCCCAATAAACCCGGTTTCTGAATCTAGGTGCATTCTGGTATATTATGGGTTTTCACCAAATCTACGCCAATTGTAGCGATTCCAGTCGTAAATTCCTTGAATTTCATACTCAGCGCCATTGTGGAAACGAATAGTGCAATTAGTCAAGGAATCATCACCATCCCTGATTTGATCAACCCGAATCACTGTACAGGGGAACCATTCCGGTTTACAAGGACTATTTTCATTTACCCATTCCCACAGTCTATTGCAAACTTCGATGTGTGAGCCTACTTTCAGCTTGTCTTCAACGACATATTTTTCTAAATGATACCCCTGAATCCGCTCTAGCCACTGCAAACCGTAGCAATCGCGGATAAATTGTACAGCACCAGAATTATTCTCATGTAGCCAGTCGTTGAGTAATTGGACTTTCCAATCCTGGTTTTGTTGTTCTTGGGTGCTGACAAAATCCAAAAATGCTTTTAATTCCTGCGGATTGAGCTCATCTAAGGGATTAACAATCTCAGAGTCTTGTTTTAGATTATTTCCCTTAATTTGCTCGACTACTTGCAGTAATATTTTTTGCTGGGTATCAGTGAGAGGGCAGCTTGCTGCATCACAGCGATGAAATGCTGCTTGCAGCGCTACTTGAATCTCATCTGGACTCATAAGCCATATCATAAGTTAAGGTTGAACAAGCTTTCAGCTTTAGACTGGGTTCAAAAACCCAAATACCTAACCACTGGATGCTGACAGCTTGCATTCCCTAATTATTGCAAAGAATTTAAAAAACTCAACAATTAACAGTTGTAGTCTAATATCGGTAAATCCTAACCCATTCAAGGTAAACTAATGTATAAGTTGGCTGTTGTTTGAATTAATTCACGGTGTATTTTATGTGGTTGCGTACACTCACGGTTATTGTTCTTTCCTGTGTGTTCGGGTTAATATCGTGGGCGTTTACTCCCAATTCTTTGGCACTGACACAGATTAAATTATTTGATATTTCTTACCATGAGTGTCCATCAGAAATAGGACAAGGAGCTGTGACTAGCGGGACTACAATGGCAGCTAATTGCTATATTGTCACAGGTAAAGCGGAAAATCCAACCAATAAAACCGTTTACGATGCGGATATTTTTGGACGCATTTATGATGCTAACAATAACCCAGCTATGCAAAACCGTAATCGTCTCGGTTCTATTGCAGAAGTCCCACCAGGGATCAGTGATTTTGAATTCAGGATTTCTGTGGCTGCTAATCAACCAACCCCATTAAAATTGAAAAAGTTTAAAGCGACTGGATTTAGTGCTGCGGTGCGCTAGATAAGCTGTTAGGGGAGGGAGCATCCCAATTTTTGAAAAACCCTCACCCTAAACCCTCACCCTATAGACGCGGAGCGGCTTCTCGCAGAGTAGAGTGGGGCTATACAAACCAAGCCCGCGATTAGGCGGGTTAATATGATTAATAGCCCGCGCAGGTGGGCTTTGCCTGTGTAGCGATACCCTTATAGGGTATTGAATAGAGTATTTTTAAAAAATATCCAAAAATGTCTAAGAACACGGCATCCATAATCTGTCAGTTTATAGATTAATCTTGCTGACGCCGTGCCCCTAGGTCATAATTTATTTGTTGCTATTCCCTTGGTGGGTAAAACTTAATAAAAACTAGCGGTAACAGGTACACTGGCGATCAGAGTTCCTACTACTCGTAAGACAATAAAAGCGAGGATCGGAGAAAAATCTATCCCACCCAAGGGAGGAATTATAGAGCGGAATAAATTTAGATAAGGATCTGTAATTTGGCTCAAAGCCGCAAATGGCTGGTTATACCAGTCGATGTTGGGGAACCAACTCAACAAAATCCGAATGATTAGCAGAGTGGTATAAATTTGGATGAAAGTAACCAGTGTGGTAATTAGTAATGCCATCGTTACTCGTGCTTCTTGTTTAGGTGTTAACAGCGTTCATAATACTTTAATTGTGAAGTACCCACAGTGACGCTTAGCGTGTACAGTAGGCTTCCCGTCTCATCCGCCGTTGCCTCATTAAACCCGTGCTTAATTTGGTCTTACACAGCGTCTCTACTGGTTTCCCAGCTTTATCTCCTTGAGGGAGAACCCAGGCAGCTGCCCGTCTTCTACAGGCAGTTTAATTGTTTTTGTGCTCATTCGAGCTTGGCTTATCTTTTACCGCATACAAGGAACTAGTGACCAGAATTTTTCCCCCTTTCTCACGCTAGTTATTTTCGCAAGCATATAACTGCTACTTCGTGTTGTGGTCAGCCGTGTGGGTGGGTCGCAACCAATATTATTATGCACTATTTGCTTGTGAATTTTCGGAAACACTTGGCGATTCCTCAGCCACTGAGCTTCCTCTCAATCCATAGGATTGAATTGGTCGGGAATGGTTTCCTGCCCACAAAGAGGGCACAGAGATGATTGCTGGACTACTGCTTGTCCAGACATACGGGTTTTGATATTTGATATGTTTACCCTATGATAGGGGCGCACGTTCGTTTATTGCCTGGGGTGAATTGTTACTATTCACATTTCCCAGTTGTTGGCGCACTTCGTCAATTGTGGAATTTAACTGGGCAATTTTATCCTCTAGGGATCGCCGTGCCATTTCCATATCCATGGTATCGGTTTCGGAAGCTTTTATCTGACGTCGTTTTGCCGATGTTTTCTTGCCTTCTGAGCTATTATTCAGTTGTGCTTCTTCTGGGGTTAAATTTTCCTCCCGTCGAGAAGCGATCGCAGCACCCAGAATACCACCGACTACACCACCAATAATAGCTCCGGCTAAAAAACCACTTCCAAATCCATCTCGCTGACTCATAATTTTTACCACTATCAATACATATTGCTATTGTTGGGGATAGTTAAATTACTTCCCCCCTCTAGCTGCATACTAACCTAATGTTCCAAATATGCGATCGCCTGCGTCTCCCAATCCGGGAATGATAAATCCCTGGTTGTTCACCGTTTCGTCAATGGTGGCTGTATAAACTATTAAGCCTGGGTAAGCAGCACTTAATTTTTGTAAGGCTGGGGGAGCCGCTACTACAGAAACTATCCGCACCAATGAGGGGTCAACCCCCCTTTGTGTGAGCTCGGACATTGCTGTCATAATTGAACCACCAGTTGCCAGCATGGGATCGGTAATTAACACCCGTGTATCGGAGTGAAATTTGTTTGGCAATGTATTTAAGTAACAGCTTGGCTGCAATGTTGTTTCATCTCGCTGCAATCCCAGATGGTAAATCGATGCCAAAGGCAGTAGAGTCTGTGCTCCTTCTAGCAATCCCAATCCTGCCCGCAGAATCGGTACAACTGCCACTGGCACTTCTGGATTGATAAATGTTGCATCACAGGAACCCAAAGGACTTTCTACTGTGGCGTCCTGGGTTGGTAACCATTCTCGTGATGCCTCGTAGGTTAACCAACGTCCCAATTCTGTCATCGCACTGCGAAATAATACGGAAGGTGTGCTGGCATCGCGGGCAACTGCCAGCCAGTGCTTGATTAAGGGATGGGGTGGAACGTAAACACGCAGTTGTAGCGTCATAGTAGAAAAAGGGGCTTATTCTAATTGTATAACAACTGAAACATCATCATACTCTTTCCAGTGCATAGCTGGCAGATAAAATCAGTGACATTAAGATTATTGATTTTTTTTTTCATTAATGTTGACATTTATTCTCAATCAATTCTAAACTATTAATCAGTGTTCTCCTCTCTTTAAGGATCGGCAGACGGGATCAGCCACTGGTACTAGGCTTATCCCTCTTTTTTTTATGGGTAATTGGTAATTGGTAATTGGTAATTGGTAATTGGTAATTGGTAATTGGTAAAATGAGAAGTTGGCAGTAACTGATAACTTGCACCATTCTCAATTCCCTATGTTTCCCACCTAGGATTAAAATCCCAGGAACCTATAAACAAAGTCTGATAAATCAGACTGAGTAAGGTAGGAGAGCGCGTTTTAA
>JASJCY010000133.1 GCA_030065825.1 Nostocaceae cyanobacterium
ATAGCGCTAGACTTTTTTGCCCAGGCAAGACCATTACTATAGCGCTAGACTTTTTTGGGGGTAAAACCATTACTAAGGGCGAAGCGAGTTTTTTACCCAGTTAAGACCATTACTATAGCGCTAGACTTTTTTGGGGGTAAATTACTAAGGGCGAAGTGTGTTTTTGCCCAGGCAAGACCATTACTATAGCGCTAGACTTTTTTGCCCAGGCAAGACCATTACTATAGCGCTAGACTTTTTTGCCCAGGCAAGACCATTACTATAGCGCTAGACTTTTTTGCCCAGGCAAGACCATTACTATAGCGCTAGACTTTTTTGGGGGTAAAACCATTACTAAGGGCGAAGCGAGTTTTTTACCCAGTTAAGACCATTACTATAGCGCTAGACTTTGACTAAAAAATTGGCAATATTGGAAAAACAAGGTAAACAATAACGATAGTTACACTTAGACTTTAGCGAACTTATGCAACCAATTCGTACATTCAACGTTTCACCTTCCTTACCTCAACGCCTCGAACCACTGCGGAAATTGGCATATAATCTGCATTGGGATTGGAACGTGGAGACTAAAGACTTATTTCGCCGTTTAGACCCGGATTTATGGGAATCTAGTCACCATAACCCGGTTTTAATGCTTGGTACTATCAGCCAAGAACGATTGATGGAGGTGGTAGAAGATGAAGGGTTTTTGGCGCAAATGGATCGGGCTGCCCTCCAGTTGGATGACTACCTCAAAGAAAGGACTTGGTATCAAAAACAACGCTCTGACCAGGAAAAAGAATGTTATGCTTACTTCTCCGCTGAGTTTGGGTTAACAGATTGTTTGCCCATTTATTCTGGCGGTTTGGGAGTATTAGCAGGAGATCACCTCAAATCTTCTAGCGACTTGGGATTACCCCTGGTAGGTGTGGGTTTGCTGTACCAACAAGGCTACTTTGCCCAGTATTTAAATGCCGATGGTTGGCAACAGGAACGCTACCCCATCAACGACTTTTATAATATGCCCTTGCATCTAGAACGCAATGCCGATGGTTCTGAATTGCGGATTGGGGTAGATTATCCCGGACGCACGGTATACGCTAGGGTATGGCGCGTACAGGTAGGAAGGGTGCCATTGTATATGTTGGATACCAACATTGAACCCAACAACCCTTATGACCATGACATCACAGATCAGCTTTATGGTGGCGACATTGATATGCGCATCCACCAGGAAATGATGCTTGGTATTGGTGGTGTACGGATGTTGAAGGCATTGGGATATAATGTCACCGCTTACCATATGAATGAAGGTCACGCAGCGTTTTCTGCCTTAGAACGCATCCGTATGCTGATTGAGGAACAGGGACTAAATTATGCCCAAGCCAGACAAGTAGTAGCCTCCAGTAATATTTTCACCACCCATACCCCAGTACCAGCAGGAATTGACCTATTTCCCCCCGACAAAGTTCTGCACTACCTAGGACACTATGCAGATATCTTTGACTTCCACAAAGACCATTTCCTGGCATTAGGACGGGAAAATACTGGTGATTTATCCGCCCCTTTTAGTATGGCGGTGCTAGCGCTGAAAATGGCAGGTTCCTCCAATGGTGTAGCACAGTTGCATGGTTCCGTATCCCGGCAAATGTTTAAGGGTTTATGGCAAAATGTACCGGTTGAAGAAGTACCCATTAAAGCTATCACCAACGGTGTTCATGCCCGTAGTTGTGTCGCCAAATCAACTCAAGAGTTATACGATCGCTATCTAGGACCAAATTGGTCATCAGCAGCCCCAGATCATCCTTTGTGGGAACGGATACACTCCATACCCGATGAGGAATTGTGGCGCAACCACGAACGCTGTCGCCTAGATATGGTTTTGTACGTGCGGGAACATCTGGTAAAACACCTGCGCGATCGCGGTGCTTCTGCCTCAGAACTTACCCAAGCACAAGAAGTCCTCGACCCCTATGTTTTTACCATTGGTTTTGCCCGTCGTTTTGCCACCTACAAACGCGCTACCTTGTGGATGCGAGATTTAGAACGCATCAAGAAGATTTTATTGGGGAATAAAGACCGCAAAGTGCAGTTTGTAATTTCCGGTAAAGCACACCCCAAAGATATACCAGGAAAGGAACTAATCCGCGACATCAACCACTTTATCCGGGAACAAGGCTTAGAAAAGCAAGTAGTATTCGTTCCCAATTACGATATTCATATATCCAGGTTAATGGTAGCCGGTTGTGATATCTGGTTAAATACCCCCCGTCGTCCCCGGGAAGCTTCCGGTACTAGTGGAATGAAAGCAGCAATGAATGGATTGCCGAATTTAAGCGTCCTCGATGGCTGGTGGGATGAAGCGGATTATGTGCGCACTGGTTGGGCAATTGGACATGGGGAAATTTATCAAGATCCCAATTATCAGGATCAAATCGAAGCCAATGCCTTGTACGACTTGCTAGAAAAGGAAGTTGTACCTCTGTTTTACGATCGCGACATTGATAATTTACCAAGGCATTGGATTGCCAAAATGAAAGATGCCATCAGTTTGAATTGTCCTTATTTCAACACCGCACGCATGTTAGGAGAATATGCACAACGGGCATACTTTCCAGCCAGCGATCGCTACCACACCCTCACCAGTGATAGCTACGCACCTGCCCAAGAATTGGCAGATTGGAAAGCTAATCTCAATAACCACTGGTACAACATCAAAATTAAAGATGTAGAGGTATCCTCCCAAGCAGATATTGAGGTAAACCAAACCGTCTCTATCACCGCCAAAATAGATTTGGCTACTCTGACACAAAATGATGTCCAAGTTGAACTATACCAAGGTGCAATTGACGCTGATGGCGAGATTGTCAACGGTATTTCAGTAGTGATGAATCATCAAGGAGAGGATACAGAAGGATTAACTATTTACACGGTAGACATTTCTTATTCAACTTCCGGTTTACAGGGCTTGTCTTTACGGGTATTACCCAAAAATAAATACCTTGCTACTCCCTATGAACCAAGGTTGATACTTTGGGCATAGTAAAAGCAGGGAATAGGGAATAGGGAATAGGGAATAGGGAATAGGGAATAGGGAAATCTCTTAACTTCCCATTCACCACTCACTACTGCCTACTGCCCACTATCTTATCCCTTATCCCTTATCCCTTATCCCTTATCCCTTATCTTACATCTTGCACCATTTTCAACAAAAGCAAAGAAACCGGGTTTATAAACCAAAAATTAAGGTTTTTAGGTTCAGTGATTATCAATAAACCCGGTTTCTCACGGTGGTGCAAGATATGACTTATCCCTTATCCCTTATCCCTTATCGTTGAGAAAGGCATCAAAAATGAATCTATCGGGAAGGGAAGGTTGTGCCCCTGATTTTGTTGCTGCCAAAGCACCCGCAGCGGCACCCCAAACAACTGCTTGATGCAAAGTCAAACCTTCTGCTAAAGCAGCAGCTAAACCCCCACTAAAAGCATCACCAGCAGCAGTGGTATCAACTGCTTCCACTGGGAATGGGGGGATAAAAAAGCTTTCCTCAGACGTAGCGCAAAACACACCTTTAGCCCCTAGTTTAACGATCGCACATTTGACACCCCTTTGTAGTAATATTTGGGCAGCTTTTTTTGCCGATTCTTCTCCATCTACAGCAAAACCCACCAGTTGTCCTGCTTCCACTTCGTTAGGGGTAATAATATCAATCAGGTGGTAAAATTCATCAGGTAGTTCCTCAACGGGTGCGGGGTCAACAATTACCTTTACTCCCGCTACATGGGCTGATTTAGCAGCTGCAATTACAGCAGACATGGGAATTTCCAATTGTAAAAGTAGGGCATGAGAACCTGGCAATATTTGCGACAATCGTTCCACATCTTGTTGATTTACGCAGCCATTAGCACCAGGAATAACAATAATTTGGTTTTCACCTGCATCATCCACAGCGATTACAGCGACACCAGAACTAACAGTTTCATCCACCCATACATTTTCAGTGTTTACCCCAGCAAACTGTAAGCTATTGATAAGTTCCGGACCAAAGCTATGGGCACCTACCCGTCCTACTATTTGGGTAGTAATACCTAAACGGGCTACTGCTACCGCTTGATTAGCACCTTTACCTCCCGGTACTTTAAAAAAATTATGTCCCAGCAGGGTTTCCCCAGGGAGTGGTAACCGGGGTGCTGTTGCTACCAAGTCAATATTAATGCTGCCGAAGACGATAATAGTCATAAGCTAGATTTTTATTGATATTTAGAAATTATTTCACCAAAACCTAAAATAAAGTCCTATGGTAACCACAGCAACGACCAATTCCCAAAGAGTGATACTGCAAAACATCAGTTGGCATACCTTTGAAACCATCCTTGAAGAAATGGGGAATACTCGTGCCACCCGGTTGGCTTATGACCATGGAATACTAGAAATTATCACGCCTTTAATGCCCTATGAACATAACAAAAGACTGATAGAGAAGTTAATTGATAATCTAGCCGAGGAACTTAACCTCAAGATTAAAAGCATTGGTTCCACTACTTGTAAGCGTCCAGATTTACTGCGGGGTGTGGAACCAGATTCTGCATTCTACATCCAGAATGAACCGCTGATGAGGCATAAGCAGAATCTTGACTTGACGCAAGATCCACCCCCAGACTTAGTCATAGAGGTAGATTATAAAAACGCTTCTGTTGACAGAATGCCAATTTATCAGGGTTTGGGTGTTCCAGAAGTATGGCGTTATCAAGAACCTGTAATGCAAATTTACTGCCTGCAAAAAGGTGGGTATGTTCTGTGTGATGTTTCTCCTACTTTTGCTGATTTACCATTAATACAAATTCCTCAGTTTCTAGCAGAAAGTATGAAAATTGGGGAAATTCCCATGATTACGGCTTTTCGTGCTTGGGTGAAAGAACAACTAGAACAAAGTCGTTAATATTTGCTCTACTTTAATTGAATGCATAATCATACTTAAGAACATCACCTGAATGAAGATCAAACCAATGAATATTTTGGGTTGGCAAAGCTAATGTAATTTCTTCATTACTCCAAGTTTGGTCTGTGGGTAACAAAGCCCTAACAGTAATTGCTTCCCGTTGATAATTGGCAATATTTACACTTACCAAATTATGCATACCCAAATTTTCTACTAGAAATACTTTACCAGTAATTTTATTGGTATCCTCATTTTGAGCAATACGGACATGTTCTGGACGAATTCCTAGGACAATTTGTGGTGGTACTGTGGGCATATTTGGTAAGGGCAATTCATACTCACCTAAGATAGCGTAACGTCCTTTACAAGGTAGAGTCAGTAAATTCATCTGGGGACTACCAACAAAACCCGCCACAAATAAATTTGCTGGATGGTTATAAATGCGTGCAGGGGGGTCTAATTGTTGCACATAACCATTGTTTAATACCGCCACCTTACTAGAAAGGGTCATTGCTTCCGTTTGGTCATGAGTGACATAAACTACAGGGGCTTTTTGGGCAGCAAATATCTGCTTCAAATCAGCGCGGACTTTCTCCCGCAGTAGGGCATCTAAGTTACTCAGGGGTTCATCTAACAAATATACTTCTGCATGACGTACCAAAGCCCGACCTACTGCTACCCGTTGTCTTTGTCCCCCTGACAATTGACCAGGTTTGCGGATTAATAACTCTTGTAAACCCAAAATATCCGATACTTCCGCTACACGCTTTTGAATTTCGCCACTGGGGATATTTTTCAGCTTTAGTCCAGAGGAAAGATTTTCATAGACATTCATGTGGGGATAAAGGGCATAACTTTGAAAAACCATTGCCATATTGCGATCGCCTGGTTGTTTAAAAGTAATATCTTCACCACCAAGCACAACTTGACCGCTAGTTGGTTCTTCTAAACCCGCAATCATTCTTAAGGTTGTAGACTTCCCACAACCAGAAGGACCAAGTAAGGTCAAAAATTCATTATTATCCACAGTTAAACTGATGTCTTTAACTGGAATAACTTTAGAAGAATAGGTTTTATTTAGGTTTTTTAATTCGAGTTTTGCCATGATTTTATTGATATCTTGGTAATGGGTAATTGGTAATTGGTAATTGGTCAAAGCGAAAGAAGACGTAAGAAGGAAGAGGGTTTGAGCGGTTTTATGTTTGTGTTGAAGCTTGCACTCCTACCAAACTTTAACTGTCTTTTACGACGCTTAATCTGTATCCAATTGAGTTGTTAGAAGATTGGTCATTTATTAGTTACTTCTAATTCCTAATTCTTAACTCCTAACTCTTAACTCCTAACTTTTAAATCCTAACTCTTAAATCCTAATTCATAACTTTTAAATCCTAAATTTTGGGCGCAAGCATTGCGCCCCTACTTATCCTTTTACAGCCCCAGCGGTAAGACCTTGGACAATTTTACGTTGGAAAAATAAAACTAGTAAAACCAAGGGTAATGTTCCCACTACTGTAGCAGCAGCAATGGCACCATAGGGTATTTCAAAAGTTGATGCACCGCTAAGTTGGGCAGCAGCAACAGGAATGGTTTTCATATCTTCACGGGTAATAAATGTCAGGGCAAAGATAAACTCATTCCAGGCAAAAATAAAGGTAAGAATTCCGGTGGTTACTAATGCGGGAATAGTCATGGGTAACAATATTTTTACCAGCATTTGTAAGGTAGTGTAACCATCCATTCTGGCAGAATCTTCTAAATCTTTTGGTAATTGTTCAAAAAAGCTACGCAAAACCAAAATTGTTAGGGGCAAATTAATTGCTGTATAGGGAATAATCAAAGCCAAATAATTATTTCCTAAATGCAGTATTTGGATAATTTCCAATAGTCCCAAAAATAATAAAATTCCTGGAAACAAAGTCACAATCAGAATGCCTGCCAAAATAATTTTACCACCCCGAGGACGTAATCTAGCTAAAGCATAAGCCGCAGGTGCCCCTAATGCTAAAGCTACAGCAGTGGAAGTAAACGACACAAAGGCACTATTTAAAATGTAACGCCAAAAGGGACGACGGGTGAATAATTCAATGTAGTGATCTAAAGTAATTCTGGTAGGAAAGTAAATTGTAGGAACTTGAGAAATATCTTCATTTACCTTAAATGATGTCAATAATTGCCACATTACTGGTGCCAGACAAAATAACACCGCGCAGATAACAGCAATCCCAAACAATATAGTCTTTCCCAGATTTTTATTGATAGTTTTTGGTTTGGGGTTTGTGAATGATTGATTTGAACTTACAGCCATATGTAATTGAAGTGATTGTGATTTTTTTGAAACTAACAGGCAAGATACTTGTTCTACTCCACTAGAAAAAATCTAAGAATCAATACCCATTTTTTTGAGGTTGTTTCTATTACGAGATTTGCTTAGCAAGAAACTAGCAATAGCTACTGCTGCTACTAATAATAGAAATGTCACTACCACCAATGCAGCCCCATAGCCAAAATCCAAATACCGCATAATGGTAGAGTAAATATACAAAGATATTACCTCTGTAGCACCCCCAGGACCACCCCCAGTCATTACTGAAATTAAGTCGAAAATTCCGAAAGCTTGGGCAAAGCGAAATAACATTGCAATCAGAATTTGGGGCATCAATAAAGGTAAGGTAATTTGTACGAAACTCTGCCAAGGTTTAGCACCATCAATGGCGTGTGCTTCGTATAAATCCGATGAAATTGATTGTAAACCCGCTAGCAGCAAGATACTAATAAAAGGCGTTGTCTTCCACACATCAGCAACTATTGTCGCCATCATTGCTAGTCCAGGATCTCCTAACCAATTAATTCCGGTTTCAATCAAACCTAGTCGTAGCAAAATATCGTTGACGACTCCAAATTGGTCATTAAAAATCCATGCCCATGCCAAACCAATTAAAGCAGTAGGCAAAGCCCAAGGTAAAATAGCAATTGTTCGTACTGCACCCCTGCCAAAGAACTTTTGATTTAAAATTAAGGCTATTCCTAGTCCTAAAATTAGTTCCGAAATTACCGACGCAATGGTAAAAACTGTAGTTGTCCAAAAACTTTGCCAAAAACGCCCATCTCCTACCATACGTACATAATTATCAAAACCAGAAAACTCTGGTTGCAGTTTTGTACCCAAATTTTCTGTAAAGAAACTCAACCAGAAAGCACGGGCAATGGGATAGGCAAAAACAAATATTAGTAGTACTAATGCCGGTAATAAAAAAAAGGTAGCTGTCCGTAATTCTCGACTGCGAATTGTTTCTGTTTTAGTCATTTGTCATTTGTCATTGTTTATTTGTCATTTGTTATTTGTCATTGTTTATTTGTCATTTGTTAGTTACTCCTAACTCCCAAAACAATTAACAATTAACAATTAACAATTAAAAATTAAAAATTGGTAACTTTGCGCCTCCTGTAGAGACGCGACATGTCGCCTCTGGAACAACTCCTAATTCCTAACTCCTAACTTTTAACTCCTAACAAGCGTCTGGTTTCATTTGCAGCAGCTTTCATTGCCTTTTCTGGAGTCATGCGGTCTGTGAGTGCAGCACTCAGATAACGCTGCAAAATATCAGAAGCTTGGGCATATTGGGCAATTGGCGGACGTAATACCGATTGATCTACTACCTTTAATAACTCCGGATAATGAGGATACTTTGCCACAATTTGCGGATCTAAAAATAATGAACGCCTACTGGGAACAAAGCCCGCATCTAACACAAATCGGCGCTGAGTTTCTTCGGATGTAAAGTATTTTATTGCTTTCCAAGCTGCTTCTGGATGTTTAGAAGATTTGGCAATTCCTAATCCCCAACCACCTAAACAAGCACCACCACTGTTACCAAGAGTACCAACCATGGGCTTAATGGCGATTTTATCCTTGACTGGAGAACCTTCTGTATTAGCTAGTGACCAAACATAGGGCCAATTACGTAAAAATGCCGCTTGTCCACTTTGAAAAATACGTCTAGTTTCTTCTTCTTGATAGGTTGTGACTCCTGGAGGAGAAATCCCCTCTTTCATAGTCTCTTTGAGAAAAGCGATCGCCTTTAAGGTTTTGGGATCGTCTAATCCTACTTCCAAGGAATCGGGATTCACCCAAAATCCACCGAATCCTTGCAAAACTTCGACAAACATCGCCGCTAATCCTTCATATTGGCGACCTTGCCAAACATAACCCCAATCTACCTTGCCTTTCTGCTTTAAAGCCTGAGAAATGTTGATTATCTCATCAAAGGTTTCTGGAGGCTTAAATCCTGCCTCTTGAAGTAAGTCTGTGCGGTAGTAAAGCATTCCCACATCACTACGCATGGGGATTCTATACAATTTTCCCTCGTATTTTCCCCCTTCTACGTCTTTTTGGGAAAATGCTGCTAATTCTTCCTCACTGATGCGATCGCTCAAATCTAGCAGCCATCCTGCAGCCGCAAACTTGGATGTCCAAATCACATCCATGTTAATTAAGTCATAGGGAGAGTCCCCTAAAATAAAACCCCCCGTATACAAGTCTTCTAGTAGGTTTGTGGCGTTTGGTCCCTCAATAATATTAATACGGATACCAGGGTTTTTTGCCTCAAAGTCCTTAACTAGCCCCTGTTGCCAATTTTGAGCATCCGTAGCTGTAATCAACACATTTAACACTACTGGCTGCTGCGTTAAGGCTGGGGGTATAGATATTAAGAGAATACTCCATAGTACAGCAAAAAATATTACCACCGGAGATTTTAATTTTTGTACTATTTTTGGCGTTCCCTTAGGTAGATGAAACTTAAACATTTTTTATTGCTCAATTAACAAAATATCTTTATTTTCAGGTGTACAGAATCTAATTTTGTGAACAATATTTTTTCGTTATAATTGTGAATACATTTATTAACCAACTCCAAAATATTACCCCTAATTACTATTTTGCTAAAAAAGTGTAGCCCATGAGTGCAAAGTATAGCAGTTAACATAATTAAACTGCTCATAAATCAGCCATTTAGATTTCTAAACGTCATACAGCAACAAATTTTCAGCGCTAAATTTTTAATGCTGATGATTCAGCATTTTCCATCACAAATACACTTCACCAAAAACAAGGATTAAAAATTATCCTAAAGAATTACTGACTGCTTATAACTGTCATCACTTTAGATTTTTAAACCTAGTTTATGACGATTTGTACTGACGAAAATCGGATTCTTTATATATCTAATCTGCTTTTTATGGCAGTTTAGTAAATCCGCTACTGTCACCAGATAAGATATATGAGGTTATTTATAAAGTCAAGACAAAGACAGAGAATATATAACCAGCCCATAAGTAATTTAGGTAACATCCTTCTAGAGAAACCATAAAACTCTTACAGGGAACTCTTAACAGGGAACGGGGAACTCTTAACAGGGACTATTATTCTTCCCCTACCTTCCCCTTCGGGTTGCGCCACTTTGCACCCTGCGGGAAGGCGTTCCGCCAACAACGCGCTTAACCCGCGCACGCAAGTGGCTTACCATCTCCCCATCTCCCCATCTCCGGAGCGGGGAAACCCCACCCCTACTCCCTTATCCCTTTAGTGGTCTTTGGTGAAAGACAACATAATTAGACTTTCCCTGTTCCTTAGCGCAGTACATAGCAATGTCAGCATCTCGTAACAAAGCCTTTGGGTCTTCGTAACCATTGCTACTGATGGCGATACCAATACTGGCTGTGGTACATATCTGCTTTCCATCAATATCCAGTGGTGATTTCAAGCTATCGTGAATCCGTTTGGCAATATTGGTAGCATCACTAATATCCTGAATATCCTCTAGCAGCACTGCAAACTCGTCACCGCCAAATCTGGCTACGGTATCGCCACTGCGTAAACAGGACTCCAAGCGTCGGGAGATCGCCACTAAAAAATCATCACCTATCCCATGTCCATAGCGATCGTTAATCCCTTTGAAACCATCTAAATCTACAAATAAAACAGCAAAGCAATAACCATTGCGTCGTTTAGCATGTTCAAAGGATTGTCTGAGGCGATCCAAGAATAAAACTCGATTGGGTAGTGATGTCAGGGCATCATAAAAAGCATTACGTAGTAATTGCCCTTCTACGATTTTACGTTCAGTAATGTCTTGAAAAACTAAAACCGTACCAGTAATATTACCATCATCATCGCGGATGGGTGAGATATTATCTGCGATAGGGATGTTTTTACCGTCTCTAGCAATCAGAGTACAATTTTCTGGCAGATGCAAAACTGTGCCAGTTGTAATTACCTCTTGGGTTAAATTATCTATTACTTCTCCTGTATCTTTATCTACCAAATTTAAGACTTCTGCTAAATCTTTACCTAACACTTCTTCTTGCTTCCAACCAGTTATGATTTCTGCTACCGGATTCATGATCTGAATACAACCATAAGTATCTGTAACAACAACCGCACAGCCCATACTATTAATAATTGCTACCTGCTTTTGGGTTTGTTCTTGCAATTTCATTTCAATTTGATGCTTATAAAGGGCTATTTCAAGAGCAATATGTAAGTTTATGTCGGTAGAATTTTTGACAATTTATATCAATTATTTTTGAAAGTATTTGTGATTGATTTGTGTTTTTTAAACATCGCTAAGTAAACAATAAATGACAGGTATCTTAACTTTATTTTGGACAAAATCAGTAATTTTCATACCATTTATTGTCCGTGCAAGTGAAGCATAAACTAATACTGGTATCGGGGGTAATTGACAATTTTTTCTAGCGTTTTTCTCCATAATCAGTAATTACAAAAACTGCATATCCTAGTTTGTGTAAACTATTTATAATATCTAAATATCTAAATTGTCCATCATCAACAAGTAGGATTTTCAAAGATGTCATAATATTACAATCACTTGTTTGCTAAAGCTGAAGCTAGGGGTTTGTTTCTACTGTCATGCAAGCCAATAATCCTATCATAATCAATCTCTAAACTAGCTGGCTACTTCCGTCATTATTTGATTAGAAATCTACTTGATACTGGAATAAATTCTTTGAGAACCCTTCTATACGTTTATTTTACTTTTTGTGCAGTTAATATCAAGTTATTGTTTATGAATGTAAAATTGCCAAAATTGACTGCGAGAAAATACTTATATTTAAACATAGAGCAATCTTCTATAAAATATGAAATTTGAATTGAAATTTCATGTATATAGGGAAGTCTGAGTATTTTGATCTTGATTATTAAAGTTCTTAAAAATACCAAAAGGAATGCCATATACTGACTTGTAATTTGATAAAAATTACAAGACTTCTTGATTTACCCTTTAGTCATATCTTGCACCATTGGTGGGGCAATATCAAAAAACCGGGTTTCTGTTCGCAAAATTTAGGCAAAAGCATTACTCATTCTTAAGAAACCCCGGCAGTAGCTACAACGAGAGCAAACTCGCTTTTTAACCCAAGTGCATTCTGGTGTGTTTAGCCTTTAGTTCTAGTCACTTCAATGCTAATTTTGCCCCCAAAGTCTGGAATTGGTGCAGCAGGTTTGCTTAAAGTAACTTGAACTTGGGTAATGCGATCGCATTCTTGGAGAATAGAGTCTGCGATCGTCTCTATTAGTCGTTCGATTAACACAAATTTGGATGTTTTCACCAGATGCTTGACTAAGGTAATAATACTGCGGTAATCCACAGTATGATGAATATCATCTGTCTGAGCAGCCGTAGAGATATCTAGCCATAACTTGACATCTACCTCAAACCATTGTCCTAGTACCTGCTCCTCTGGCAAGTAGCCAGTGTAGCCATAGGCACGAATGCCTGTTACATGAATACAGTCCATATACAGATATAAATGCGAATTTTGCCTTGTAGATTTTAAATTAGACAAGAGTGCAAAAGTAAAAATCAAATCAAATTGATTACTGAAGGGGGCAAATTCTATCTCTATTCCCCATTCCCCATTCCCCATTCCCTATTCCCTATTCCCTATTCCCCATTCCCTGTTCCCTATTCCCTGTTCCCTACCTACAATCTTAAGATTGTCTTTTTGCTTGATAGGATTTCATGGTAATTGGTTTGAGAAATACTAATGAACTTTGGGCAACTGTTACGACGCAGACATTAAAGCGTTTAGGGTTGAAAACTGCTATAATTTGTCCCGGTTCCCGTTCTACTCCCCTAGCAGTGGCTTTTGCCGAAACATCAGCAGATATTGAGGCAATTTCTATTCTTGATGAACGTTCTGCTGCCTTTTTCGCCTTAGGACGCGCCAAAGCTACCGGATTACCCACTGCAGTTGTTTGTACTTCTGGGACAGCAGGAGCAAACTTTTACCCAGCGGTAATTGAAGCGAAACAGAGTCGTATACCCCTGTTGCTGTTCACCGCTGACAGACCCCCAGAACTGCGAGAATGCCATTCTGGACAAACTATCGACCAATTAAGATTATACGGCGATTATCCCAACTGGCAGGCAGAACTAGCTTTACCATCACCAGACATGGGAATGCTAGCTTATTTACGGCAAATGGTAATTCATGCTTGGGAGCGATCGCTTTCTCCCGTTTCCGGTGCTGTACATTTGAATATACCCTTTCGTGACCCCCTGGCACCAATTCCGGATAACACCAATTTGGATGACTTACATTCACAGTTCCATCCAGAGGAATTCTTTGCAGGAATAACACCTACCCCCACTCCCCACTTTCTACTCCCCACTCCCCCAGAATGGCACGACTGTAATCGCGGTATCATTATTGCTGGTGTTGCCCAACCCCAGGAAAGGGAAGCATATTGTCGGGCGATCGCTAATCTTGCGCAGGCTTTGAAATTTCCAGTTTTAGCAGAGGGACTATCTCCAGTTAGGAACTACGCTGATTTAAATCCCTATATAATTTCTACCTATGATTTGATTTTGCGCGATCGCCTCTTAGGAGAACAACTAGCGCCAGAAATTGCGATCCAAATTGGGGAAATGCCCACCAGCAAACAATTGCGTCAGTGGTTAAATTCCACCCAACCCAGACGTTGGGTAATCGATCCTAGTGACCAAAATCTCGACCCCCTCCATGGAAAGACTACTCATCTGAGAATGAAAATTGAAGATGTCAAAGTCGAGGAAAAATTTTCCGATTTCCCTTGTTACCTCCAACAGTGGTTGTCAGCAGAAAAGCAAGTCAGGTTAGCGGTTGATGGCACCTTTAAGGAAATGACAGAGGTATTTGAGAGTAAAGTCCCCTGGCTGCTTTCCCAAATCCTACCACCACAAACTTCCCTATTTATTGCCAACAGTATGCCAGTGCGGGACGTGGAATTTTTCTGGAAACCTAATAACTTTCACATCCAACCCTTTTTTAACCGGGGTGCAAATGGCATTGACGGCACCTTATCCACGGCTTTGGGAGTTGCACACCATCAGCACAGTAGCGTCATGTTAACGGGAGATTTAGCCCTATTACACGACACAAATGGCTTTCTCATCCGCAATAAATTTGTGGGACATCTGACGATTATCTTAATCAACAACAATGGTGGGGGAATTTTTGAGATGTTACCCATCGCCAAATTTAACCCACCCTTTGAAGAATTTTTTGCTACTCCCCAAGATATTGATTTTGCCCAGTTATGTACCACCTACGGTGTGGAACATGAGTTAATTACATCTTGGCAGCAATTACAGGAAAGATTAAATCCACTACCAAGCACAGGAATCAGATTGTTGGAATTGCGGACAAATCGCCAAGCAGATGCACAATGGCGTCAGCAAAATTTGAGTAAATTTGCCGGCAATATCCAGATAATGAGTAATGACCAAGTTTAAACGATAATTAACCATGCAAATTAATTGGCAAAGTGCCAAAACCTACGAAGACATTCTGTATCATAAAGCTGACGGCATTGGCAAAATCACCATTAACCGTCCCCACAAACGCAATGCTTTCCGTCCCAAAACTGTATTTGAACTGTATGACGCCTTTTGTGATGCCCGGGAAGATGCTAGTATTGGCGTCATATTGTTTACTGGTTATGGACCCCATACTGATGGTAAATATGCCTTCTGTGCGGGAGGAGACCAAAGCGTGCGGGGCAAAGCTGGTTATTTGGATGATGAGGGTACACCCCGGTTAAATGTGCTAGATTTACAACGGTTAATTCGTTCCATGCCCAAGGTTGTAATTGCCTTAGTTGCTGGATATGCCATCGGTGGAGGACATGTATTACATTTAATTTGTGACCTCACCATTGCGGCTGATAACGCCATTTTCGGGCAAACTGGTCCTAAAGTCGGTAGTTTCGATGGTGGTTTTGGCGCTAGCTATCTTGCCCGCATCGTTGGACAGAAAAAAGCTCGGGAAATTTGGTTTCTCTGTCGTCAGTATGATGCTCAACAAGCATTGGATATGGGCTTAGTTAACTGTGTTGTCCCCATAGAACAATTAGAATCGGAAGGCATCCAGTGGGCACAAGAGATTTTAGAGAAAAGTCCCATTGCCATTCGCTGTTTAAAAGCCGCATTTAATGCTGACTGTGATGGACAAGCTGGTTTACAAGAATTGGCTGGCAATGCCACTTTACTCTATTACATGACAGAAGAAGGTTCCGAAGGCAAGCAAGCTTTTTTGGAAAAGCGTCCGCCTAATTTTCGCCAATATCCCTGGTTGCCTTGAAAATAATAATTAAAAGTTAAGAGTTAGCAGTTAGGAGTTAGCAGTTAGGAGTTAGAAATTAGGAGTTAGAAGTTAAAAGTAATAGGAATGGTTTTACCTCCCCGAAAAAACTATTCCAATATGGGAATGAGTTACCTGACAAAAACTACTATTCCAATATGGGAATGAGTTACCTGACAAAAACTACTATTCCGATATGGGAATGAGTTACCCCCAAAAACTACTGTTCTCATAAAGGAATGTTTTTACCGTTAGATAATACTTACCCAAAGCTACCCATATCTAGACATTTCTACACTAAGTAGCCTTGGCTAGGGGCGTTTGGTGATTAATTCCTGTTACCCTTCGGGAACGCTAAGAGCGAACACCCAGAACCGTCGGCGGCACTCTGTCCACAGGCTAACACCGCCTAACTGACGGCTTTCTTCAAATTGAAGGCTGCATTCAAATCGCGGTCAAGTAAAAGACCGCAACAGTCACACTTGAATATTCTTTCCTTTAGAGAAAGTTCTTTCTTCTTGTGACCGCACCCAGCGCAAGTCTTAGAGCTAGGAAACCATCGGTCAACTACAACCAATTCGCAACCGTACAACTTGCATTTATATTCAAGTTGCCTACGAAACTCGTAAAAACCCATGTCCGCAACTGATTTAGCTAGATTATGATTAGCCAGCATTCCGCTTACATTTAAATCCTCAATCCCAATCTTGCTGTGGTTTTTGGCGAGATAGGATGTCAGTTTGTGCAATGTATCTTTACGGATATTCGCAATCTTGCGATG
>JASJCY010000134.1 GCA_030065825.1 Nostocaceae cyanobacterium
CAAAATTTAGGCTTTCAACATTAGTCATTGTCAAGAAACAGAAAAACCGGGTTTCTAAACGCAAAATTTAGGCTTTCAACATTAGTCATTGTCAAGAAACCCGGTTTTTAACCCAGGTGCAAGATGTGAGTTATGGAACTGTAATTACTCCCTTTCCGGCAAAAGATTACCTATAACGTAGGTTGGGTTGTAGCTTGCTTCCACGGAGTAGTACGGAGTGAAACCCAACGATATGCTGGGTTGAGGGACGAAACCCAGCCTACAATTTTTCGCTAATTTAATAGCGGGAAGGGAGTAATTTTAAGCCAAGCTGGCTGCAAGTTACTTGGTTACGATTCTCACCTTTATCAACCACGTTAAACTAATGACGATGCAATCTCATATTCAACCAGAACAAAAATACTGTTATGACACTGGAATCTGCTATTGGTGATGTGGCTATTGAGGAAAATCTCAAACAGTTTCTGTTGGTACTCTCAGTTTCTTTAAGTGTGGCAACGTTACCACAAGTTTTTAGCTGGTTTCGCCAAATTCCCTATACTCTATTGCTAGTAATTGCTGGACTGGGGTTAGCAGTGGCAGATGTACGCTTAGTTAACCTATCCCCGGAGTTAATTCTAACAATTTTTTTACCACCTTTATTATTTGAAGCCGCTTGGAATTTAAAATGGTCTGGGTTAAAGCGGGATTTGTTCCCTATTTGTCTCTATGCAGTTTTAGGGGTAGTAATTTCCATTGCAGGGGTGACGCTGGGTTTAAATCAATTAGCGGGACTTCCCCTGACAACAGCGTTATTGATGGGAGCAAGTTTATCAGCCACTGATCCAGTTTCGGTAACGGCTTTATTCCGGGAATTGGGAGTTGATAAACGCTTGACAACCCTGATGGAAGGGGAGAGTTTGTTTAATGATGGGATGGCTGTTGTTGCTTTTAGTTTCTTGGTGGGATTACCCTTGGGAACTGTAACCTTGGGTGTGCAACCTGTGATACAGGAACTGTTTACCGTTGTTGGTATTGGTTTGGGTGTAGGTGCGTTAATTGGGTTTGGTATATCTTACCTTACCCAAAGATTTGATTTACCTTTGGTGGAACAGTCTTTAACTTTGGTGTCAGCTTACGGTACTTATATTTTTGCGGAGGACTTGGGTGGTTCTGGGGTAATTGGAGTGGTTACCACAGGGTTAATTTTGGGTAATTTTGGTTCCCGCATTGGTATGAATCCCCGTACCAGAGTAATTGTGAGTGAGTTTTGGGAGTTTATTGCTTTCTTTGTTAACTCTATTGTCTTCCTACTAATTGGTGACCAAGTACGTTTTGCGACTCTATCTGATTACTTCCTGATTATTGCTGTCACCATTGGAGGTATGGTATTAGCAAGGGTTGTTTCTGTATTTGGTCTAGGATTTCTCTGTAATAGGGTTGCTAAATCTGAGATTGGTTTACCCCAACAAACTATACTATGGTGGGGAGGTCTGCGGGGTTCTGTCTCTATTGCTTTGGCACTCAGTGTACCAACTATTTTAGGAGAACGGGAAGAAATCATTGCCACTGTTTTTGGTGTGGTTTTATTTACGTTACTAGTACAGGGATTAACTACCAAACCTTTACTGGAAAGACTCAGGCTTTTGGGTGACCAACCCCTACGTCAAGAATATACGCAATTAGTAGCGCGTCAGTCAGCACTTAAGCGTGTTTTACACTACCTTGACCAAGTAGATGAACGTCCCGGACTAGACGCCGAATTTTGCCGTTATCAACAGACTTTGGTGAAGGGAGAACTCCAGAACATAGTGGATAAAATTCACAAAATGCAAGATGAGTATCCCAATTTGCGCGACTTTACCACCGAACAACTGCGGATGGAATTATTATCGGTGGAAGCAGATACCTATGCAGAATTTGTCCGTTCCGGTCGCTTAAATCAAGAACTTGCACCCTTGTTGACGGATATTCTCGAAAGCTGATATCTTGCACCCAAAAACTGGATTTATTGGCAATATATTAATCTGAAAATCTTAATTTTGGGCGTTGCTGAATCCATGTATGAAAATAATGTTGTGTAATTCCAAAAACCTTGTTCCAGATATTGCACTGCAACGTCTGGAACACCCGGATTCATACTTCAAATCAGCAACACCTAATTTTGCCGAGGTTGGGTTGAAAACACCGCTTTTGTAGGTTGGGTTAAGGGACAGCGCAACCCAAGCTACAATTCTAAGGCTCTTCGGTAATTTAACTTAGATGGAAGATGTAAACCTTACTCTGATTACAACTTCCAGTTACATTAAGCTTTCACAAATAAATCTTCTACAATTGCTGAATTTAGGTAATCTAGGGATTATTAACCCAATCTCGTCCTAATTGAATCAAAACGCCATGCAAGCTAATCGCAACATTCAAACTGCACTCCTCTTGCTCAGACTCAGCGTTTTTTTGGTAATGTTCATGTGGACAATGGACAAATTTTTCAATCCCGAACATGCTGCTAAAGTATTTGAGAGTTTCTATTTAATTGGAGGTTTAGGAAGCAATATTATATACGTTATTGGTGGCATTCAATTGGTAATTATTATTGGCTTTGTTTTAGGTTTCAAAAAGCGCTTTACTTATCTACTAGTATTACTAATGCATGGGGTTTCTACCCTGTCAGCATTCAAGCAATATCTCAACCCGTTTGAAACACCCAATTTATTGTTTTTTGCAGCTTGGCCTATGTTAGCGGCTTGTTTTGCTCTGTATTCTCAACAGACAATTAGATACGCTCTGGACTATTGAGTAGAACTGTTGGTTTACACCATATTTCATCTTAGTAAAGTACATTCGGACGGGCAAGGATGCCCATCCCACAAGGATTGTAGTATCTATTCTTGTACTTCATTTACCTACAAAATGCTGTCAATTCGGTTTTAACTGATAACTTGCACCATTCTCAATAAACACCATTTAATTAATTCCTACTCTCATAGTCAAAGTCGTCTCAAGAAAACTATATAGGACTCCTATTTGATTTTTTTCTGTTCCCTATTCCCTATTCCCTATTCCCTATTCCCTAATAAAAATGCCAGAATTTTCTACCCCACCCAACCACAAGTCTGCATGGAATGCCATCGCATCTGTAGACAGTATGGAACGTCATTCCCAGGGTATACATTTTAATTGTGGTAATTCCCGTCTCTGTGTGAGTATCCTGGCTGCAAATCTAATTCGGGTACGTTTTTCTCCTACAGGACATTTTACACCCAGGCGTTCCTGGGCAGTAACTTTGGCAGATGAGGAATGGGATGCTGTTTCCTTTGAGGTGGAAAGTACTGAAGATTTTGTTAATATTGAAACTGAAAAAATACGGGTTTGCGTCCAACTTCAACCCTTGCGGGTAATGTGTTTTGACTCTGATGGTAGACCATTTGCTCATGATACGGATTTGGGTATCGGTTGGAATCAAAGTCTAGTCGCTAACTGGAAGCGTATTGAACCAGAAGAGAGATTTTATGGCTTTGGGGAACGCACCGGAATGCTGAACAAAAGAGGGAAGCGTTTCACCCATTGGACTACTGATTGCTTAGATCATACGGCACTCACCGATGAAATGTATCAGGCAATTCCCTTTTTTCTGTCTGTGCAACCAGAGGTAAATTATGGTTTGTTTTTTAACACGACTTTCTGGAGTCGGTTCGATGTTGGTGCTGAACAAACCGATATTTTGCGGATGGAAACCCAAGGAGGAGAACTGGATTACTATGTCATTTATGGACAAGAACCCGCCGAAATTATCAGTACTTACACGCAATTAACAGGGCGGATGTCATTACCACCGTTGTGGGCACTAGGTTACCATCAATGTCGCTGGAGTTACAAATCTGAGACGGAAGTACGAGAATTGGTGTCACAATTCCGTAGTCGTCGTCTTCCCTGTGATGTCATCCACCTGGATATTGATTATATGCAAGGGTACCGGGTATTTACCTGGAATCCGCAGCGCTTTCCCAATCCCAAGCAGCTGGTGAGTGATTTAGCAGGGGATGGCTTTAAAGTAGTCACAATTATTGACCCTGGTGTCAAACATGACCCAGAAGCCGATTATACCGTCTACGATGAAGGGATAGAAAATAATTATTTTGTCCGCAAGTTAGATGGTAAACTATTTCATGGTTATGTCTGGGCTGACCGTTCCGTTTTCCCCGATTTCCTCCATCCAGATGTGCGTCAATGGTGGGGTGATTTGCACCGCAATCTGACTGAAATTGGCATTGCTGGGGTCTGGAATGATATGAATGAACCAGCACTTGATGACCGTCCCTTTGGAGATTCTGGCAGCAAAATCTCTTTCCCCTTGGATGCACCCCAAGGACTCCCAGAAGAGGATAGCACCCACGGGGAAACCCATAATTTATATGGGATAATGATGGCTCGTGCTTGTCGGGAAGCGTTAGAAAAATGGCGATCGCCACAGCGTTCTTTTGTGCTTACCCGTTCCGGTTATGCTGGGGTACAAAAATGGTCTGCGGTGTGGACGGGAGATAATCAATCCCTGTGGGAATATCTGGAAATGTCTCTACCCATGCTCTGTAATTTGGGCTTGTCTGGTATAGCATTTGTGGGTGCAGATATCGGGGGATTCGCTGGGAATGCCACGCCAGAATTATTTGCCCGATGGATGCAGGTAGGAATGTTGTATCCCTTTATGCGTGGTCATTCTATGAGTGGCACAAAGCCTCACGAACCTTGGGAATTTGGAACTGAAGTAGAAGACATTAGCCGTCAGTATTTGGAATTACGTTACCGTCTACTTCCTTACTTGTACACCTTGTTTTGGCAAGCAGCAACCACAGGAACACCCATTCTCAGACCTTTAGTATACCATTATTCTCATGACCCTAAAACCTATGAATTATACGACCAAGTACTTTTAGGTTCATCGATAATGGCAGCACCTGTATATCGTCCAGGGGTGGAATATCGGGCAGTTTATTTACCAGAAGGAACCTGGTATGATTGGTGGAGCGGGGAATGCTATGAAGGTGCAACCCATATTCTTGCCCATGCACCTTTAGACAAAATGCCCATGTATATCCGTGCTGGTTCAATTATTCCCCTTGTTCCTGTGATGCAGTATGTAGAGGAATTCCCTGTAAATCAACTAAGATTGCTTGTAGCACCTGGTACGGGTGAATTTACCTTATATGAAGATGATAGTACTTCCTTTGCATATCGTCAGGGTGTGTACTCAACTACTACTTATCAGGTATATTCACAAGGGACAGGAGTAGTGGTGGATATCCAAGCAAGACTTGGACAATGGACTCTTTCCCCACGTAAGGTAATTGTAGAGGTAATAGGTAGGGGAGAGCAAGAATTTGAGGATGATGGTACATTCCGTTCCTTGGTTTTTCATTAGGGAGTAGGGAACAGGGAACTCTTAACAGCGAAAAGTGCGGTCTTGGGGGTTTCCCCCATGAGCAACTTTTCAAGAGAGGGAACAGGGTGTAGGGTGCGTTAGACTAAAGTCATAACGCACCGTTTACGGGAGCATCCCAATTTCTATGCAATACCCTAGTGCTTTGTCTCATTAAATTTGATGGTAAAAATAATAACTTGTGGGTCAGGCATCCTTGCCTGACTACTGCACAGACAGGATGCCTGTGCCACAACCCCTCAGAACTAATGGGACAGACCACTAGTACTCCACCAAGTAAACTATGCGGGGTTAATAAGGAAAGAACAAAGTTTTTTCTCCCCCCTCTTCCCCCTCTTCCCCCTCTTCCCCCTCTTCCCCCTCTTCCCCCTCTTCCCCTCTTCCCCCTCTCTGCCTTTACCCGGCAATCTTGGTTTGGTCGAGTACTAGGGTTTGGGTGTTTTTGAAACAATGGGATCCTCCCCCCTTTACAGGAAGAGTATCCACACCCTACTGAACTTCTACGAGGGATGCGGGTTTAGTTTGTGGTTCAATAGACTTTAGGGTTCGCTGTTGTTGGTGAAGGTCAGCCTCTAGAATTTTCAACTGATTTTGTAGTTTTTCCACCGTTTGCAGATGGGATTGCTGTAAAGTATATCCTAACCAGACAAAGCTACCACCAAATACAGCCACAACACCAATCAATATCCCAGTTAATAATTTAACTTGGGAACGTAAGTGTTTCACCTCTATCACCCCAGGTTGCAATTTTGCAGCAGAATCTGTTATTTTTGTTTGGGATTCTACCAGCACTTCTGCTTGGGAAGGGGTTTGATTTGCAAAAGAAACCTGATTATGAAGCCAGTTAGTAATAAGTTGAGGAGATTTATTTTTAACTTGCTGCCATGCAAACATTTTAAATGCTGGCTTGGACATTCTAGTTATCAATTTGAAAGTTTTATTCAGACAGCGGGAGTGGAACTTTTGATTGATTAAGTTAACGGAACCCACATCATAGAGACAATCTAAAATTAACTTGATTGTTGTTTCTTCTCTGTGAATCACATTTTTCAGTAACAGATGGACATCGCGGATAAGTTCTTCTTCTTTATCCTGTTCTGATAACATTTTTCTATTATTTTGTGATAGTTTAATTGGTTTTTGCATCTGATATTCTAATTGAGAGAGGTAGGCTAGTGTTCAATATATGTCTATCTTTTATTTTTTCCGAAAAACCTCTGATATTTTATAAATAAATATAAAATTCAAGGCTTTTTTGTATAACTTAAATTATTTTTTTCATGAACTTAAGTAATATCTAGTTTTTATAACTATATTTACATTTAATTATAAAAGTCTGTATACTGATTAACTTTAGGGAATGCCAAAAAATAAATTGTCCCATTATATATATTTTAGTACAGGCATCATTACTTGCTTTTCATACATTAAATCTATCTCCAAACCACGACCTGTCTACGGTGCAGAGTGTACAATAGAAAAATAGGACGGGCAAGGATGCCCATCCCACAAGAGTATATTTGATAAAAAGTAAAGTATTGTAGGGTGTGTTAGATGTCTAACTTCCTGGCTTGTTTATCCTAGAGAATTATTTATAGCGGTTTTGGGTTGAGTGTAGACGCGCAGCGACTTCCCGTAGGGTGGTACACAATCAAACCTCACCCCCTTCCCCTCTCCAAAGTCGCAAACAGGGGTGTCCGTACCCCTTACGGGGAAGCAAGCTACGCGTAGCGTGTCCGCAGGACTTAGGACGGGGTGGGGTTCAGACTGTATTGCACCCAAGTGAAAACCGCTATATTTTTTGGTGTTTCCATTGGACAGTTATTGGGAAGTTGCTTCTGGTTGATTAACCAACAAAGCTACGGGGAAGTGTTGGAGAATCTCTCGCACCCAAATAGTGTTTTCCCCTTCCACTTCCTGTCCGGTAAATATATTTTTCCACGTACCAGAAGAACCAGCAGGGAGATAAATCCGGGTTTCCTGCCATATTTGTTCTCCTAGGGGATATTCACCTTCTTGAACTAAGGAAGTAAAGAAACGAGGTGCGATGATAATTATTTGCTTATCTGCTAATTCTCTAGTAAATCCTACCACATGGCTTTTCAAGCTGCCTGCCACTGTTAATTTTTCATAGGTTCCCCGTTGGAACAAGTCTAAGTATTCTTGTCTAGCTTGTAATGCTTGATAAATCAAGAATAATTTAATTCGTCCGTCTTCTGGGGATTGCAGCAATTGTGGGATTAATTCCAGCAAATCACCATTACTTTTGGTTTTGATTGACTCTAGATACTTTTGTCGCAATGGGAAATCTACCGGACGACGGTTGTCGGGATCTACCAAAGTTAAATCCCAAAGTTCCGTTCCCTGGTAAAAGTCAGGAAGTCCTGGGGAAGTAATTTTCAGCAATGTCTGGGACAGGGAATTCAAAATTCCATAATGCTGTATTTTGCGCTGGAAGGGTAGGAAAGACTGCAAAAATGGATTTTCATTTTCATCTTTCAAAATTCTTTCAGCAAATAGGGTGCAAGCATTTTCATAGTCACAATCGGGTTTTAACCATCCAGTATGAACTTTTGCTTCTCGAATGGCTTTAATGGTATATTCCTTAATTCGTTCCACAAAGCTGGAATATTCATCAGCATTAAAGGGAAAAGCACCAATCAGAGTTTGATACAAGAAGTATTCATCATTGGGAGTAGGCATATCCCGTCCACCCAAAGAGTCTTTTTGGGAAGCATTTATTTTTCGCCACTCTTGTAAATATGTTTCCCATTCTTGGGGAATTTCTGACAGCACATTAATTCTAGCTCTTACATCTTCTCCCCGTTTGGTATCATGGGTAGAGGTGGCATTCATAGCATGGGGCCATTGTGCAAATTGATTTTGGTTAAAATTATGGAAATCTTCTAAGGAAATGCCAAAATGTCCAGGATGGGAACCTACTTCATTTAAGGATATAAGCCGATTGTAGACATATTCAGTGGTATCTTCTACACCTTTTGCCATCAAAGGTCCAGTAAACTGCTGTAAGCGCATCAAAAAGTGCAGCCATTGTTGTTTGTCTTCTTCACTCAGCTGTTCATCAAATTCCAGTAGTAGGAATTTCTCAATAAATGCTATTTCATTGAGAAAGTTGGGAATATTGTGTTTAGCTTGATTAATTACCTGTTGAATATATTCCCTATCTGCTTTACTAGCTCCGTTATTATTGATATAAGTGCGATAAACAGGGAAAACAGCCATAATTTCAATTAAAGCTGCCTTTAAGCCATAAATGGTAAAATCGCTGGCATAACGATAGCGACTAGAAATATTCTTGAGCTGGTGAGCTAAGTTGTCAATATCTCCAGCTAAATGTTTGCCAATAATTAAGCGTTTATTCTGGTCAATTAACTCTTCACAGTTAACAGCTTTGCCCAAAAATCTCTGATAAATTGTGTTAAATTCTTCTTCCCCAGATTGTTGACATAAAAGATAATTTACTTGCGCAAGAAAATCATAACCGCTGGTTCCTTGGATTGACCAATTTATGGGTAATTCTTCTCCAATTTCTAAAATTTTCTCCACAATAATATAAGTTTCTTCGGCATTGTTTCTCAGCCTAGTGAGATATTGTGCTGGGTCGTAAAGACCATCTATGTGGTCAATTCTTAATCCTTGAATTTTGTCTTCTTCAACTAATTGAAGAATCAGTTTATGGGTATTATCAAAAACTGCTTCCTCTTCAATGCGTAGAGAAATTAAATCATTAACTGTAAAAAATCTTCTGTAATTAAGTTCTTCATTGCCAACTTTCCAATAAGAAAGACGAAAGAATTGTTGTGCGAGTAATTTCTCTAGCAAATCAAAACTTTCAGGTTCCCCTGGATTACCATTGAAAATTTTAATATTTTGCTCAATAAATTCTTTCACATCTGGACTATCATTCCAGAGTTCCCATAACATCCTTTTAATAAAACTAATTTGGTCATATCTTTCACTTCCTTCTTCCCCAGATGGGATATATTTCAACATATAAAGCACACCCATCAATTTGACAAAGTCAGGGTGATCTCTACCTAATTTCTTCCGCAAACTTCCCAAATCATAGGAAAAAACTCGCTCATAAGATTCAATCCGAATAGGAAATTTCAATGCATAGTAGTTGATAGTTAATCCATTCTCTTCATACTGGAGTTGTATTTCTCCATTTTCCAGACAATCTCCATAAAAATTCCCTAAAAATGGTGCAAGTACCCGTCCGCGAATACCTTCATAGGGATGATTCCAATCAATATCAAAAAAGTCTCGATACGGTGAATCAGGACCATTTTCCAGCACATCTACTAACATGGGATTTTGGCTATCAAATGCCATATGATTGGGAACAATATCTTGCACCCATCCCAAATTAATATTTTTGATTTCTTCAATTAGTTCTACAAACTTTTCTTCACCCCCCAATTCTGGATTTATTTCATTGGGATTAACTGTATCATAGCCATGGGTACTGCCTTTTCTGGGAGTGAGAATGGGAGAAGCATAAATGTGGGAAATTCCCAATTGTTTCAGGTAAGCAGCAATAGCTTTGGCATCATCAAAACCAAAACTAGGGGTAAATTGTATTCTATAACTACTAACAGGTATTTCCATAATTATGACTTTGAATTTAAGATTTTAGATTTACGATTTCCTTTCCCAAGCTTTCAAGCAGGAAAATTCTATTCTTTCAAACAAGCAGCCCAATGTCAATTTTTTAGCATCGCTGATTTTAAATATACCAGTTTTCGATTGGCTGCAATACAAAGTAGATATCTAATATTTGGGACGGTCTGGAGAACAATATCCCACTCATAGTGTATTGCACTGAAGTAAAAGCGGCTATATACAGTAATCAACCAAGTAAATAAGGTATAAAGCTAAATTATTTAAACTACTATAGAATAGACATCCTTACCCGTCCAATTGTACTTTATACTTCTACCAATCTACTGCAAATCATCAACTCCACTCTGTGTTTTGCAGAGTTTTGTTTTTGATTTATCAATCCTCCTGACACTCTTGTTTTTGATTTATTAATTTACCTAGCTAGTAGGGTGCATTGCTGGGTAGGACAACGCACCTGACAATTCTCGAAGAGTACCACTTTTCTACCAAAACAGAACAGGAAAATAGACATTTTAAAGTATATCTCCCGGAGGGGGTCAGAGAGATTTACCAGAGAGGTTTTTTCCTCTAGCTTTAGACTTTCCAAATGACCTCTAAAATTAAATTATTCAAACTAGGATAAAACAGATATCCTTGCCCATCCAATTATACTTTTTAATTCTATAAATCTACTGCAAATCATCAACTCCACTCCATTCTCCTTACACTCTTATTTTTCATTTATCAATTTAACTAATAGGGTGCGTTGCTAGGTAGCACAATGCACCTTACAGTGATAATAAAATCTACTGCAAATCATCAACTTAACTCTATCCTCCTAACACTCTTGTTTTTGATTTATGAATTTAGCTAGCTAGTAGAGTGCGTTGCTGGGTAGCACAACGCAGCTTAGAGTAATTTTGTTTGACTAGTGGTCTGTCCCATTAGTTTTGATGGCTAGTTTTATAGTCATATTTATATGACTTTGACTATTAGACTGGGACTTATAGTCCCAGGTGGGTGTGATGGAAACCCCATCATATTTTATGGGACAAACCACTAGTTAGCATAAACAACAACACTATGAGGGTTGATTATCAATTGCTCAGAAGTTACACTTAATTTCTGGGGCATTTGGGAACCGGAACCCCCCCATGTAGTTTCAGCAGAATCAATTACTTTATTCCAAGTTCCACTGGTCAGATTTACTGTAATTTTCACAGCTTGACTATCAAAATTCAACCAACAAATAACTTGACTATCTTTATGTTTGCGTTGCAATTGTAGAACTTTTTCTGAATCTACTACCTTTGCTTGCAAATTATTGCGATCCAAATTGGAGAGTGCAGGAATTTCTCGACGCATTTGCAGCAATTTTTGGTAAAATAACCACATTTGGCGATGTTTGCCTTGATCACGTAATTCCCAATTGAGACGGGATTTCCCAAATGTCTCCACTGCTTGGGGATCTGGTGCTTCCCCCTGATCATGAAAAGCAGCAAATTCCTCTTTTCTCCCCTGACGCACCGCTGCAATTAAACCAGGATCGCTATGACTAACAAAGTATAAAAACGGTGCTGTCTCCCCATATTCTTCCCCCATAAACAACATGGGAATGTAGGGAGAAAGTAGAACCGCTGCTGCTGCTAACTTTTGCCCTTCAAAATCAACCAAGTGAGAAAGGCGATCGCCTAACATTCGATTCCCTACCTGGTCGTGATTTTGACAACAAACCACAAATTGACTGCTATGACAATCCCCAGCATCCTTACCATGATACCGTTGACGGTGGGGAGAATAGTTCCAACCATACACAAAACTATTAGTGTAAGCTTTAGCTAGCTGTTCTAAACTGCCAAAATCTTCGTAATATCCCTGTTTTTCGCCAGTGATTAACGTATGCAAGCCGTGGTGAAAATCATCACTCCATTGAGCATCAATTCCGTATCCTCCCTTAGATATAGGACGAATTATCCGGGGGTCGTTAAGGTCGCTTTCAGCAATTAAGTAATATTTACGACCTTGTTTTTGGGAAAATGCCGTCACAGCTTCTGCCATTTCTTCCAGTATGTGCTTGGCACCAAAATCATAAATAGCATGGACCGCATCTAGCCGTAAAGCATCAATGTGGTATTTTTCTAGCCAATAAAGGACATTCTCTACAAAGTAGTGACGCACTCCATCACTATAAGCACTATCATAGTTAATTGCACTGCCCCAAGGAGTTTTATATTTATCAGTAAAGTAAGTACCTATTCCCCACAGATAATTGCCTTCTGGTCCCAAATGGTTGTATACCACATCCAAAATTACCGCCATTCCTTGCTGGTGACAAGCATTAACCAACTGCTTTAAACCATCGACACCACCATAGGAATTTTGTACACCATAGGGGAAAACTCCATCATAACCCCAATTTCGTTCTCCGGGAAACTGGGCAACGGGCATAATTTCAATGGCATTGACCCCCAACTCCCGCAACTGTGATATTCGGGGAATTACTGCCTCAAAAGTACCTTCATCAGTAAAGGTTCCCACATGTAACTCATAGACAACCATTGACTCTAAGGGTATCCCTTGCCATTGATGATCGTTCCAATTAAAAGTATTATGGTCAACTACTTCCGAAGGACCATGTACTCCTTGGGGTTGGCAGTGGGAAGCGGGATCACCTCGATCTTCACCATCATACTGATAAAAATAAAGACTTCCCGATTCTACACCTTTAACCGTAGCCTGCCAGTAACCCCACTCATCCCGTGTCATAGGAATAATTTTATCCTCAGGTGCAACCAAATGCACAGCCACCTCATCTTTCAGAGGTGCCCAGAGAGTAAACTTGCAAGTGCGATCGCCTAAATACTGTGAACCTATATGCATATTAATTGGTAATTGGTAATTGGTAATTGGTAATTGGTAATTGGTAATTGGTAATTGGTAATTGCTAACTTTTAACTCCCAAAACAATTAAATATTTAAAATTGGTAACTCCTAACTTTTAACTCCTAACTCCTAACTCCTAACTCCTAACTTTTAACTCCTAACTCCTAACTCCTAACTCCTAACTCCTAACTTTTAACTCCTAACTTTTAACTCCTAACTCCTAACTCCTAATTTTTAACTGCTAACTCCTAACTCCTAATTTTTAACTGCTAACTCCTAACTCCTAATTTTTAACTGCTAACTGCTAACTGCTAACTCCTAACTCCTAACTCCTAATTTTTAACTCCTAACTCCTCAGTCCTCCTCTTCCCGTTGAATCATTCCCAATTGTCGGAGAACTACAATTGATCGCGCTGACACAGGTATTGGTATATCATCAAAATAGCGTTTACCCCGAACTACAAACCTAGGTTTGGTAGTATCAATTATTGTCAGCCATTCCCAATCTTTTAATCCTTTGGGAAGAGTGAATTCCAGCATTTCGTAGTGAGCATTAAACAACAACAGGAAACTGTCATCGATAATGCGCTGTCCTTGGGGTCCTGGTGTACCTATTTCTTGACCATTCAAAAAGATACCAATAGCTTTGGCATAGCCACTATTCCATTGTTCTTCCGTCATTTCCCCACCATCAGGGTTAAACCAGCCAATATCATCAACTCCAGAACCATGAATTGCCCTTCCTTGGAACCATTTACGTCTGCGAAATACGGGATGTTTGCGGCGAAAATCAATTAATTGACAGGTAAAATCTAGGAGTGCCTCATTTTCTTCTTGTAAATCCCAGTTTAACCAAGATACCTCATTGTCTTGACAGTAAGCATTATTATTCCCCCCTTGGGTGCGTCCCATTTCATCCCCCATTACCATCATGGGTACACCTTGGGATAACATCAGAGTTGCTAAAAAGTTTCGCCTTTGCCGTTTCCTGAGTTTGGTAATTTTGGGGTCATTGATTTCCCCTTCTTCTCCACAGTTCCAAGAACGGTTGTGACTGTCACCGTCCCGGTTATCTTCACCGTTTGCTTCGTTATGCTTGTGGTTATAACTTACCAAGTCATTCAGGGTAAAGCCATCATGGGCAGTGATAAAATTGATACTAGCATGAGGGTTGCGCCCATTAGGCATATATAAGTCGGAACTGCCCGTAAATCTGTAGGCAAACTCTGCTAAACTACTATCTTCTCCCCGCCAAAAGTCCCGCACTGTGTCACGATATTTACCATTCCACTCTGACCAGAGTAAGGGAAATTCCCCAACTTGGTAACCTCCTTCACCCACATCCCAAGGTTCGGCAATTAATTTCACATCTGCCAGGGTTGGATCTTGGTGAATGATATCAAAGAAAGATGCTAGACGGTCAACTGCGAACAATTCCCTAGCTAACGCTGATGCCAGGTCAAAACGGAAACCATCCACATGGCAGTGTTGCACCCAATAACGCAGGCTATCCATGATTAATTTTAGCACTTGGGGATGGCGGACATTTAGGGAATTACCGCAGCCTGTAAAGTCCATATAGTAACGGGGATTGTCTTCCACCAAACGGTAGTAGGAGGCATTATCAATACCCCGTAAACATACAGTTGGTCCCATATGGTTGCCTTCCCCGGTATGGTTGTAAACCACATCCAGAATCACCTCAATTCCGGCTTTATGGAGTGCCTTTACCATCTGCTTAAACTCTTTTACCTGCTCCCCTTGAGAACCTCTACTGTAGCCGGAATAGGGAGCAAAGTAACCAATTGAGTCATAACCCCAGTAATTCTTTAAACCCTTATCTACCAAGTGTCCTGGATATGCTAAAAAATGATGGATGGGCATTAGTTCTACTGCTGTCACACCCAAAGCTTGGAGATGGGAAATTGCTGCCGGATGTGCTATACCAGCGTAGGTTCCCCTGAACTTACGGGGAATCTCTGGGTGGAGGGTGGTAAAACCTTTGACGTGCATCTCATAAATTACCGTTTCGTGTGCTGGTGTTTGTAGAAGTTCGTCTCCTTCCCAGTCAAAGGTTTCATCTACAACTACTGCTTTCGGCACCAAATGGGCATCGTTAAGGTCAGAAAATCCCAAGTCCTCTTTGGGATCGTCCCAACGGTAACCAAATATTTCCTCCCCAAAGCTAATATCGCCGTCAATTGCCTTGGCATAAGGGTCAATCAGCAGTTTATTAGGGTTAAAACGATGTCCTTCTTGGGGAGCAAACGGACCGTGTACCCTAAACCCATAGCGCTGTCCTGGACCGATGGAAGGTACGTATCCATGCCAGACAAAGTTGCTAACTTCCCTTAAGGAAAGCCTGGTTTCTCTACCGTATTTGTCAAACAGGCACAACTCAACGGCTTCTGCATGTTCTGAAAACAAAGCAAAGTTTGTACCCTTGCCATCCCAGTGTGCCCCCAAGGGATAAGGTTTACCAGGCCAGAGTGAGAGGTACATGCGATCGCGCTCCAGTTGAAAATTAACAAAAAGCTAAAAAAGGTAAAGATATGATTTTTTAGTATTACAGATCCTAGTTCAGAAAGTATATTTTTCAGGGAACAGGGAACAGGGAATAGGGAAGAAAAATACAGGTTTATTGTAAAGTTTTGTTACGAGTTCCCAAAATGATACTTTTCTCCCAAATCAGCTACTTATTAAGAAATATTCTCATTTGCGACCAACGGAATTTCAATGGTTACAACAAGATATTTCTGCTATAATTAGGTATCCTCTATGTTTATCCTGCAATTTTTTTTGTTATGATTTCTTGACTTTATCATCACATCTAAGTATTTTTATGTATGTTGATGTAAGTATTTAATAATAACTTTTGACTTTTGACTATGTATCTCCAGATATAATCTTTAGGTATGTTGGGAGGGGTTGGAATTTGCCGGGGTCTTGTTTGCTGGAGAAGACCTAGAAATTGCCTGTAGTAACAGATAATTTAACACGGTACGAATAACAATAATCGCTGCTAGCTGTCCGATATCATTCCACTTGGGAGCAATGGTGGTTTTGAGAATGCTGCCACCAATGAGAAAACTCAGCCCTAAGGAGAAAGAATAACCCATTTCCAGGCGACTTTCCCAGAAACCAACAGATGAACTAGAGAAAGACCAAGAATGCTTGAGGTGAATAATCAGGGCTTTGATGATGCCGATAGAAATCACAAACAGCGCCAGCAATTGGCAAATGCTAACTGCTATACCGTTGAGTGTTCTCAGTGACATACTCCCACACGCTCATCAGAGATTACAGTGTGGGCTTCTCGGCGACTCCTGGTATCCCTATCTCCTTCGGAGACGCTACGCGAACGGACATTAACCGTTCGCGTTCGCGTAGCGTGCGCTTTGCGCTCAGCGTCTCCGAAG
>JASJCY010000135.1 GCA_030065825.1 Nostocaceae cyanobacterium
GAGCCTCACAACCCACCTTGAAATCAATTTCAAGGAACCAATACACCAAGTACGTTAAAACGTACTGAAAACTTTGCCCAGTCTGATTTATCAGACTTTGTTTATAGGTTCCTGGGAATTTATTCCTAGGTGGTTAGGATACTTAATTGAGAATGGTGCAAGTTGTTAGTTTGAACGTACTTCGTCTATTAGCCCGCAATTTATTTCAGGGCAAAATGGGAGTTTTAAGGTGATGTGTTTAATCCCTGACTTAATTGATCCAGAGCATTATTGATTTTAAGGTTAATTATTAGGTTAAAGACAAAAACTGCAAGTCATGCACGTCCAAGTAAAAGTTAAATCTTATATCAATTTACAATGAAGTTGCATATTATATACCTTCACATTACAATCAATCCCTCCATCACTTTTTGCAAATCATTTGTCAACTCTACTACTGCTTGTCTCGCACCGCGACGGGAAGCACTATAAACCGAATAACGTTCGGAAACCGATAACGGTTTACCAATAGTAATTTTCGCCTTTTGCTTACCTAATTGGGGACGTTTGAAGGGATTACCACCTTTAATGCGAGTTACCATATCCCAAATAATTAAGGTAGTCTCCGCAAACCTTTCGGGAGTGGGTTTTTCCTTTACATATGTACCTGTAACCGCAGCAAAAGTTTCTACTAATCGCATGTGCCACAGGCGTAAATTTGCTTCCTCTGCAACTCTATCTCCTAAAGCTTTTTCTACGGGAGATAATGAATTTAAATCCTTAAAATCTTCTCTAAATATATAATTCCAAGCTGCTTGTTCTACCCGACGACAACGGTCATTTAAATTCCCTTTAGCTGTTAAATCAAAATACTTTTCTGCTACTTGTAAAACTACATTTAACATTATTTGTAAACGAGTTGCAATTTCTTCATTTATATCTGTACAACTTTCTTTAATAGTTTCTATATCTGGAACTTGTTGATGATAAAAACGAGTATAAAAATCTTCCATTAAGAATAGTAATCTTTCTGATAGCCCTAATAACCTGGGGTAAAGACTGTCAAAACTGGGAACTAAAGAATTACCATTAGACTTCACAGGTAAACCACTAGCGGTTTCCAAATCCCTTAATAACTTAGCGATCGCCTCCCAAGGAGGTGTGATGTAACTATATTCAATCCCAACTGGTAGAATTAAAACCTGCTCATCCCTTCCAGCTTTATGCAAGTCTTCTGCACACCAAAAGCCCAATTGGGCAATTCCGGGTTCTAGGGGGTTAACAATCTCTGAAAGACCATTGGTAGCACCTTCTGGTGCAGCAGCCATGGGAAAACGTCCATTTGCAAACAAATCCCGTGCTGATCGCAAACCAGTCCAATCTGCTTTTCCTCGTTGGATAGGAGTTGCAGCCAATTGTGCAGCAATCCAGCCCACATAGGAACCAGCCCACAGAGGAATACCGCGATCATAAATAAAATGAGCGTGAATCGGCAATTTGAGTGCTATACTCTCCTGTCGTGCTACCTTAGGCACGAGATGGGAAAACAAATAGCTAAGACAAAGGGGATCGTCTACCTGGGGATGACGAAACGCCAGCATAAAGCGAATTTTACCTTGCTGAAATTGGCGATAGAGATCCACTAAAATCTCTATGTTGTCTGCTTCAATTTGGTTAATTGCTGTTTGGGTGTGTATCCAAGTGGGAAGTGCTGCTTGAAAAACTCTTAAAAACCAAGGGTTAAATGCTGGCTTGATAAATTCTAAGGGTGGGTGTGCTTGATTCATTACATCGCGCAAGGTAATCTTCTCCTGAAAAATTGGTAATGGGTAATGGGTAATTGGTAATGGCTAATCCTAGGGGAAAAACCAGATTTTTTGAGAATAATTCACCCTCAAAACCTGAATTTTTCCTTGAGAAACCTGGTTTTTTTGATTCTTGTTGAGACTTACAAGATATGAATCAGGGATAAAGGATGAAAAAATATTGATACTCTATCCTTTATACTTCAGCTTTTAGGTGAATTCTTAGACTGTAACTGAGATAGAAATTAGAAAAATCAAAAAGGGGACAACGATGCGACTGTCACAAATGTTATTGGTTACTCTCCGGGATGATCCTGCGGATGCGGAAATTCCCAGTCATAAATTACTTATCCGTGCTGGTTATATTCGTCGCATCGGTGCAGGTATTTACGCTTACTTACCCCTGATGTGGCGAGTGTTGCAAAAGGTATCCCAAATTGTCCGGGAAGAAATGAACGCTACTGGGGCACAGGAATGTCTCTTACCCCAATTACAACCCGCTGACTTGTGGAAGGAGTCGGGAAGATGGGATACTTATACTAAGGCTGAGGGTATTATGTTTGCCTTCACAGACCGTCGGGAACAACAGGTAGCATTAGGTCCCACCCATGAGGAGGTAATTACCTATGTAGCGCGGGATATGATTCGTTCCTACCGTCAGTTACCTTTACACCTGTATCAACTACAAAGCAAATTCCGGGATGAAATTCGTCCCCGGTTTGGATTGATGCGAGGACGGGAATTTATCATGAAGGATGGTTATTCTTTCCACGCGGACAGCGAAAGCCTGAAAAAAACCTATGATGATATGTATGTCGCCTATAGTAATATGCTGCGACGTTGTGGTTTAAAATTTCGGGCTGTGGAAGCTGATTCTGGTGCTATTGGTGGTTCCGGTTCCACTGAGTTTATGGTATTAGCGGAAGCGGGAGAAGATGAGGTTCTCTACACGGAAGATGGGAAGTATGCTGCTAACGTGGAAAAAGCTGTTTCCTTACCCGTAGATGCGGAAACATCACCCTTTACAAGCTACGAAAAACGGGAAACTCCCGGAACTGAAACCATCGAGAAACTGTGTAAGTTCCTTAAATGTTCTCCTACTTCGGTGGTGAAAAATGTCCTGTATGAAGTAATTTATGATAACGGAACGACCGTATTAGTACTGATAAACATTCGTGGCGATCAAGAAGTTAATGAGGTTAAATTGCAGAACGAATTAACAAGATTAGCTTCCCAGTACGGTGCTCAGACTATTTTAGCATTAACAGTCCCCAATGCAGAATCCCAGTCAAATTGGACAGCAAAATCCTTGCCTTTGGGTTATATTGCCCCAGATTTGAGTGATGAATACATTGATGCTAAAAAACAAGTAAATCCCAAATTTCTGCGTTTGGTAGATAAAACAGCTGTGGATTTAAAGAACTTTGTCACGGGTGCAAATGAGTCTGGTTACCACGTCCTTGGGGCAAATTGGGGTGAACAGTTTAAACTACCTGAAAATGTAGTAGATATACGTAAAGCTAGACCAGGCGATCGCGCTGTTCACGACCCTAAGCAAACTATCCAAAATGCCAGAGGAATTGAAGCAGGGCATATTTTCCAACTGGGAACTAAATATTCCCAAGCCATGGGTGCAACTTATACCAACGAACAAGGGGAAGAAAAACCGCTGGTGATGGGTTGCTATGGTGTGGGGGTTTCCCGACTGGCACAGGCTGCTGTAGAACAATCTTACGATAAAGATGGGATAATCTGGCCTGTAGCGATCGCACCTTACCACGCTATTGTCACAGTTCCTAATGTCAATGATACCAAACAGGTGGAAGCAGCGGAAAAATTGTATGGAGAATTGAATAAAGCGGGAATTGAAACTTTACTTGATGACCGGAATGAACGGGCAGGAGTTAAATTTAAAGATGCGGATTTACTGGGAATTCCTTACAGGATTGTCACCGGTAAAGCCTTGGCAAATGGGAAAGTTGAGGTGGTGAAAAGGGCGAGTAAAAAAGCTTGTGAACTGGCAATTGAGGAAGTTGTAGATACTTTGAAACAGTGGGTTGAGGAGGAATTGAAGGGTTAGGAAATAAGGGGACGGGCAAGGATGCCCACCCCACAATTAAATATAATCTATCATATTTTTTGGGCGGGCAAGGATGCCCACCCCACAAGATAAATATTATTATGTTTGTTGGGCTGGCAAGGATGTCTACCCCAGAAGATAAATATAATCTATTATGTTTGTTGGGCTGGCAAGGATGTCTACCCCAGAAGATAAATATAATCTATTATGTTTGTTGGGCTGGCAAGGATGTCTACCCCACAAGATATAAAAATATAAATATTAATTTGATTCTGATATTTGCCAGAAAAAGGGATATTCTTCTGGAGTATTTGTAAGTTGTGCTTTCACTGGATTTTGTCTAATGTATTCCCAATATCTATAAAATTCTTCTTCATTTCTGATAATCCGGTCATAGCGTTCATCTTGCCAGACAGCACCGATATGTTTCATGACTTTTGTAATTTTTTTGGCGCTATAACCCTTAATGCTATGCATAATACTAGTCAGCGACCAATATTCATTTTCTAACTTGAGCCAAGGCTGAATTAACATATGCACATGGTCTGGCATAATAACGATGGCAAATATTTTATATCTTTGATTATTAAAGAACTGACAAACATTCAATACAACTTGTCTAGCTTCTGTTGTTAACTCTAATTTTTCCCAGGTATTAAAAGTAATAAAATAAGTTGCACCATCCAACTCCCAGTGAGGTAGATTTCGCTGGGTAATTTTAAACTTTGGTTCTTGCATTTATAACCGATATATAATTTTATTATTTCCTAATTTTGTGTCAATGCTATTATTAATTTATCTTGTGGGGTAGGCATCCTTGCCTGCCCCTAAAAAGTCAAAATTATACTATTCATTCTGTTTTAACTGTATCCCTTAATATTCCACCAAAAGCCAAACACATAATACTGGAAGTGATACCGTAAATAATGGACTTTACTATTTTCATGCTTAAAAATTAATCTGTTTATACTATGTGTATAACTATAGTTTTTGTTTTTGGAGTACCGTTGTTATACGTATTTTTGATAAAATAGGAAAAACACTGAAATGGAATAGAAATTAATCTGAAATTGATTATTTTTTCTTGTGGGGTGGGCATCCTTGCCCGCCCATAAAAGGTAAAAAGTGCCATCTAAAACTAGCAACAATAGTAATCCAAAACAGGCAAGATGCCTGTTCCACAAGAAAATTATTATCTGAAAATTGAATCCAAAACAAGCAAGATGCCTGTTCCACAAGAAAATTATTATCTGAAAATTGAATCCCAAAGAGGCAAGATATCTGTTCTATAATCACTTAATTTTTATAACTTATAAAAAACAATGTAAAAACATGCCTTACAGCCAGTTTAATACTATCAGTCAAATCAAAGATACATTTGGCATCAAAACAGTTGAAGGACTCAGATTTATTCCCCAATTAGAACCAATTACTCCTTCTAATACTCTGATTGATTATCTAAATTTAAGTCTAACTTTGGCAGCCGCAGGAAGTTAAAAAGAACGTTCGGAGTTAATTATTGTCCCTGTATTATTAGAAATTAGACGTATTCTTGGTGAAGAAATTAGCTTATTTTCTGGTGAATAATTTACAGTTGATGAAAGCATAGGTTTAAATGGTATCTGTGATTTTATAATTAGCCATTCTCCCGAACTTTTAACAATTGAAGCACCCGTTATAGTTTTAGTTGAAGCGAAAAAAGCTGATTTAACACCAGGAATTGGACAGTGCATTGCCAAAATAATAGCTGCACAAAGATTCAATGAACAAAAAAATCAACCTATTTCTACAATTTATGGAGTTGTTACTAGCGGGATTTTATGACGTTTTTTGAAATTAGAAGGTCAAACCGTGACAATTGACCTTACGGATTATCCTTTACAGCCTGCATTTCTTGTGTGGATGGCTCACAATTTTTCTTACTAGCAGAATTAAAAATTGAAATTGCTATAATAAAACAGTTTGAAAATCTGATCTATAGTGAAATTGAAATCATGACTTTTAGCAAATACCATCCCTGTCCAATTTGTGCCAAGCCATCTCCTCATTGGGAAAGATATCCCCGTGCAGTTTGTCAAGCCTGTTATAGTAAGGCTTGCGATTTACATGGAAGAAAATTGAGCTTCTATAATGTTTCATTTAGCGGTGGTTTCAAAGCAGTTTTTGCTGACAATCAAGAGGAATATCAAAGCCATACTTGCTATATTGAAGGAGTTGAATGTTGGGCTGATGAAGCTAGATTTGGTGGAATTGTAATCGAGGTTGTCAACGAGATAATCAAGTTTTATCACCTCAATAAACCCTATGGATTTTTCTCGAACTTTGCACCATACGCCATTTATTTAAAAGGTAAAATTTGGTCTACCTCAGAACATTATTTTCAAGCTCAGAAATTTGTTGATACTCCTCATGAAGAAGAAGTTCGACAAGCACCAACAGCTAGAGAAGCAGCTAAAATAGGACGTGATCGTTGCAGACCCCTACGTAAAGATTGGGAAGTTGCGAAAGATAATGTCATGGGAGAAGCACTATATGCAAAATTTACTCAACATCCTGATTTAACAGAAAAGCTACTAGCAACAGGTAATGCAAAGCTGGTTGAACATACTAATAATGACAGGTATTGGGGAGATGGTGGGGATGGAACAGGAGTGAATATGTTGGGTAGGTTATTGATGGAAACCCGTGAACGAATACGTTATGATTTGTCAAACAAACCCAGAGTTTGATCTCAAATTTTCTATCCAAGTTGCACAAGCGTGCTAAGTCTTGTTGGGATAGTTCACGAACACTCCGCAGATAACAAAGATGTTCGCCAAATCCTTTTCTGATATCTTTCTCATGAGATACTCAATGGTTAAGAATTTATGTGATATGACTGTGCTTAAACTCAGATAGTATAGATTCCCAAAAATACAAAATATAATCCAAAATATAAAATCTAAAATTTAAAATATACAATGGAATTTCTCACCATACTCTTATCCGGACTTTTAGGTATAATCTCCCCAGCAGGATTAATCATCGATCGCACAGCTGAAAAAACCATCCGTTCCCAATTTGACACCGTAGAAGAACTAGAAGTCAGAGTTGACAATGCACCCACTCACCAATTGCTACAGGGAAAAATTGATAAAATCAGAATTGCCGGACGTTCACTAAAATTAAAGAAACAAGATATTAATATTGCTCTTTTAGAACTAGAAACCGATAGAATTGAATTAGAGCCTTTTATCTTCAACAAAAAGCGTCCCCAAGTACAACAACCAATACAGGGAGGCTTAAAGTTGATTCTCACCCAGCAGGATATTAATAAATTTTTGCGATCGCCCCAATTCAGCTCATGGTTAGAACAACTAAGCGGTAAATCTATAAATTTTCACAAAAAATCATCTAACTCCGGATATATTTTTACTAATCCAAAAGTAAATTTTTTAACTGGAAACCGTCTGTTGTTTCAGGTAGAATTACAGGAGAAAGCAGAAGACAAACCTCTGCTAATTAAGGTAGAATCGGCAGTGAGTATCTCTGCTGGCAGAAAAATTCAACTAATTAACCCTATAGTAGCGGTAAATGGGGAACAGGCTCCATCTCAATTTGTCAATCAATTTGTAAACAATTTTAATCAACGATTAGATTTAGATAATTTGCAAGGTGACGGACTACAAGTACGAATTCTAAAATGGGAGATGAAAGCACAAACACTCTTAATTGCCGCCTTTTTCAGAATCCAGCCATCTTCTCGACTTTTGGAAACCCCCCGTTCGTCAGTCTCGTCGTCAAGTAGGTTTCTCCTCACACAAAGTTATCTCAAACCTTAGGAATTTTTTTATATGAACGAACAAAGAACAAACCGAATTTCCAATGGTGCGATCGCAGCAGTCGCAGCAGCAGTGTTGCTGGTTGGTGGTGGTGCAGGGTGGTATGCTTGGAACTCCACTCAAGTTCCTAGTCCCGAAACCCCATCAAAAACTACACAAGTGCCATCCCAAATAACTCAGGAAGAAAGTCCTAGCATTTATTGGCTAACAGATACTGGTACTGGATTAGAGTTAGTTCCCCAGTCATTGAAAATGGCAGCTACGGATGAACCGAACAAAGTCTTAACAACGGCTTTTGAAAGGTTATTAGCAGGACCCACCGAAGGAACTGGTTCTACCACTATTCCCCAAGGTACTAAGTTGCTGGGTGTAAAGAAAGAAAGTGATGGCATCCATGTTAACTTGTCTGAGGAATTTACCTCTGGAGGTGGTACTGCTTCTATGATGGGTCGTCTGGGACAAGTTATTTACACCGCCACAACTTTAGACCCAAATGCCAAAGTGTATATTGAGGTGAATGGTGAAGAATTAGATGTGTTGGGTGGAGAAGGCTTGGAATTAGAACAACCATTAACTCGTAAAAGCTTTAACGAAGAATTTCAACTGTAATCTGCACAATACTGGTGCGTTAGAACTAACAACTTGCACTTCCAAAAAGGATAACCAGGAGGCAGAGCCTCCAAACCCTAGTTACCAGCGTGACGCTGGTAACCAGAACATAGGGATCTCTGGCTCTTCTTGAGAATGGTGCAAGTTGTTAGTTAGAACAAATGTTGCTAACACACCCTAGCTTGAAAATAGGGAATAGGGAACGGGGAATAGGGAATAGGTAAGAGTTATTTTTATACCGTTGTTGTGGGGACAAAATGCACCCTAGCGGTCTAGCTTGAAAATAGGGGTAGGGTTTTAGGTGCCAGGAAATAAGCCATACCACATTATCTTGGTTTTGTCAAGTGCACCTATTTAAGAGGCAATCTGGGGGATTGAAAATTGGTCTTTTTTGATGTTATGAAAAATTGATTTATAGGTTAGGTGCTACGAAAAAATGAGGCTTGTAGCTGTTTTGGCTGAGTAATGCTCAGGGGTGTCCCAAAACTAGTTTTTTCTACTATACCATCAAATAACGCAATTACGTCAATAATTTTTCCAGAAAAATTCGACAAAAAAGTAGAAATTATTTGAATTATAGAATAAAACTTATTAATCGATAAGCTTTGATTATATTTGACCAAATAATTGGTAATTGGTAATTGGTAATTGGTAATTGGTAAAATGCTTACGCATTAAAAATGACAAATGACTAATGACTAATGATTAATCAATTAGTTCTTACGGTTCAATATCCGGAAATTACGAGCCTGTTGTTCTAACCTGGATGCGAGGCGATCGCATACTCGACTGCATAACTCAAAAATCATTTCATCTTCTACTCGGTAGTAAGCAGAGGTTCCTTCACTGCGGCGGCTGAGAATCCCTGCTTGCCACATTACTTTCAGGTGTTTAGAAACATTCGCCTGAGAAGTATGTGTTGCCTCTACCAACTCTTGTACGCATTTTTCTCCATCTCGTAGTAAATGCAACAATCGCAGGCGCATCGGTTCACTTAAGAGGCTGAAGTATTCAGCTACTTGTTGCACGACTTCTGGCGGTACAGGCAACGTTTGTTTCATCAGGATTGACCAGGAAGAACTAAAAAATTGAACAATTAGGCATTAGTTATATAGATTAATACTTAATCGGGGTTTATTCTCATCAAAGCTTGACCATATTCTACAGGTTCGCCATTTTGGACAAGAATTTCAATGACTTGTCCTGATACTTCGGCTTCGATTTCATTCATCAGCTTCATAGCTTCGATGATACAAACCGTTTGACCACTACGGACGCGATCGCCGACTTCCACAAAAGCCACCTCACCGGGGGCAGGAGCGCGATAAAAGGTGCCCACCATGGGAGAAGTTACCTCTACCCCTTTTTGTTCCTTTCCTGGGGGTGCTGATGGCTGCTGAGCAGCTGTAGTGGTATCTATGACGGGAGTAGTTCCCAGATCCGTTGGGGCTGTAGGTACAACCTGGGGTGAGGGGGCTTTCGATTCTACCAAGGAAATTTGATTGTTAACAATTCCTGACTTACGAACCGTAATCTCAAACTCGTCACTTTTGAGAGTTACTTCTGTAATATCTGTTTGGGCAATAGTTGCCAGTAATTGGCGGATTTCAGCAAAGTCCAATGACACAGTTGTTATAACCTCATGCAATCAGCTACTCAATACACTTATCTATCAATAAAAATAAGGCGGGGCAGGAAAAATTACCCCCATAAGGAATAGAATTTAGGAGAAAGTATTTCCTGGCACCCCAAATTATTCCCTGCCCAGATATGTATCGTTACGGGTATCGATTTTAATGCGTTCTCCTTGGGAAATAAACAAAGGAACCATTACAGTTGCGCCAGTTTCCACAATCGCTGGTTTAGAACCACCAGTGGCAGTGTCACCTTTAACACCTGGATCTGTTTGGACAATTTCCAGAACTACCGAGTTAGGCAATTCTACTTCCAGTACTTGGTCATTCCAGCGGATAACGTTTGCTTCCATACCTTCTTTGAGGTACTTGACGCGATCGCCAATTTGCTGTGGAGTTAATCTGCTTTCCTCGTAGGTTTCCATATCCATAAAGACGAAGTCTTCTCCATCTTTATAGGTATGCTGCATTACGGATTTTTCCAGATTCGCCTGGGGAACTGTCTCCCCAGCTCGGAACGTTCTTTCTACAACACTTCCTGTCTGGACATTTTTGAGCTTTGTGCGCACAAATGCAGCACCTTTTCCTGGTTTAACGTGGAGGAATTCCACTACCCGCCATACAGACCCATCTAATTCAATGGAAACACCGGGTCGAAAGTCGTTACTGGAGATCATGAAGCTTTCAACTTTTGGAAGACAATCGGCATTTATTGTACCCTTCAAGGGGAGGAATTAGTTATTATTCGTTAGTTATTTAGTCATTAGCACCCATTGGGGAGAGGGAGGAGAGGGAGGAGAGGGAGGAGAGGGAGGAGAGGGAGGAGAGGGGGGAGAGGGGGGAGAGAACTAACTCCCAACCCCCAACCCCTAACCTCCAACCCCTAATTATCCGCTGCGACTAAAAAATACAGCCGCAAGGATAATTAAACCTAACAGGGCTAAAGGAACCCACAGATTCGGTAAATCCGCAAAACTCATTACGTAGGTATTTTGATGTTGATTTCAGGGATAATTTCTTTATACAGCAGTGCTGAGGGGGGAAATCCTGGATGACATCACAAGACATCGCCATCTGGCTAGAGGAACGCACCGCTTTAGGAATTATCGCCGCAGAACCCATAAAAGCGTTCGCTCAAACTGTGGAGGAAAAAGTAGTACCCGCACAAACCCGTTTGGTAGCAGAGGGTAATCCTGTGGAAGCCCTTTACATTTTGCAACAGGGTCAAATTGAAACTGAAAGCTGTTCTGAAGATAAACCAGGCTTATTTCGGGGATTTCTACCGGGTGCGGTGATTCATTTGCAGGAATTGCTGTTAGGAGAAGTTGCCCAGTGTACTATTAATACCATAACAGAATGTCGGTTTTTGGTGGTTAGTGCAGCTAAATTCCGAGAATTAATCAGCCAATACCCGGAAATTGTTCAGGCTTTTTCTCGGTTACTGGTACAAGAATTAACAGAGTTAGTATCGGCTCTTACTTACGAACAAAAACGCACTTTAGAGTTACGTCCTTATTTAGTCACCAAGGCACAACGGGGAGTTGTGGGTAGCAGTCGCTACGCGGTGCGGTTACGGGAACAAATTCGTCAAGCAGCGAGTGACCGCAAATCGGTGTTGATTTTTGGGGAACCGGGGTTAGAAAAGGACAATATCGCCGCCTTAATTCATTTTAGTTCCCCCCAACGCCGACAACCAATTATTAAAGTCAATTGCGGTATTCTTCAGACTAGTGGTGCCGATTTATTCGGACGTGTAGGTGGAAAACCTGGACTCTTGGAATACTTAGGTGAAGGAACTCTGGTATTAAACAATATCCAAGAAACTCCCCCGGAATTGGTGCCGCAGTTGGTGCAATTACTACAAACTGGTAGTTATAAACCCGTAAGTCGGGAGACAGAAAATGATTCTCTAGAACGTGTCAGTAATACCCGCATCTTAATTGTGGCAGAAAAGACCCTTTCTCATATTGAACATTGCGTAGGTCGCACCATTAAAGCGCCACCTGTACGGGTACGCAAGGAAGATATCCAAGCATATGTAGAATATTACATCAGCCTTTACACCCGTGCCCGTGGTATTCCTAAACCCAAAGTTACCCCAGAAGCCATTCGTCGCTTACAGTCCTATGATTTTCCAGGGAATTTGAAAGAGTTGAAAAACTTGGTAGAAAGGGCAATTGTCCAAGCTGGAGATGCAAAGGAATTAACAGAAGAAATCTTTTGGGCTGTGGAAACCAAGAAAAAACGATTTCGAGTCAACCTGTTAAATGTTTACCCCCAATTACGGCGTTTTTTACGTAGTCCGTGGTGGACTGACCGTCTTAATTATGGCTTTACCGTCGTTGCCTTTGCTTTTCTGGTGGCTGTATTATTTATTGGACCCCAAACCCGCGATCGCAATTTTGGCTTAAATCTGTTTTGGGCTTGGTGGTGGACTCTGTTCTTGTTCCTATTCCCATTTTTGGGGAGAATTTGGTGTGCGGTTTGCCCGTTTATGATTTATGGTGAAATTACCCAGAAAATATCATTATGGTTGTTTCCTCGGAAACTGAAAAAATGGGAAAGACAGAAGGCTGAAAAATGGGGTGGATGGTTTCTGTTTGGGTTATTTACTTTAATTTTTCTGTGGGAAGAACTCTGGAATTTAGAAAATACAGCTTATCTTTCAGCTTGTTTGCTGTTATTAATTACCGCAGGGGCAATGATTTTCTCTGCTATTTTTGAGAGACGATTTTGGTGTCGTTATCTTTGTCCCATTGGAGGAATGAATGGGTTATTTGCCAAGTTAGCAATGACGGAACTCCGTGCACAACAAGGTATATGTTCCGCTAGTTGTAGCACCTATCAATGTTATAAGGGAGGACCAGAAAAAGGGGAAGGAATGGAAACAGATGGTTGTCCTTTATATTCTCACCCCGCACAATTAACAGATAACAGAGATTGTGTATTGTGCATGACTTGTTTGAAAGCTTGTCCCCACCGTTCTGTAGAGCTAAATTTACGTCCTCCTGGCATTGAGTTATGGACAACTCATGTCCCCCGCAGTTATGAAGTGGCGTTGTTATTATTACTTTTGGGTGGAGTATATCTTCATCGTTTACCAGAATTGCAAACTTGGTTAGGATTAAATATAGATTTAACGAATTTTTGGCAACATTTGGGATTATCGCTGTTAGCTTTAATTATTCCTGTGCTAGTTCCTTTTTTAGTCTATGGATTAATGCGGTTGAGTCATTGGCAACAGAAAACCCGCAAATTTATAGAACTAGCTTATGGTTATTTACCGTTAGTTTTGGGAGGTAGTTTAGCCCATTATTTGCGTTTGGGTTTACAAGAGGGAGGAAGAATTTTACCCATTACTTTCGCCACATTTGGGTTAAATGGTGAGCAATTACCAATATTAGTAACACATCCGGCTGTAATTGAATTTTTGCAAGGTACAACCCTAATTTTTGCAGTTTTCTTTAGTATTGTTTTAACTCAAAAAATTGCTCGTCAGCCACTAAGAATGTTGTTTTGGCAGCATTTGGGAATTATTGGATTAGCAGCGAGTATGTGGACGATTATTGTAGGTGTTTAAAGGATATTAGGACTTATGCAACTGGCATATTGATACTGTTTTTAGTAAGAGTTTTAACCCTTGTTTTGAATCCCTTAGCACTGACTACAGACCAAAAATTAACTTTCAAATGTGACACTTACGTAAGTCCTGAAAATGGTGCAAGATATGACTAAGTCCTGGATATAATAAACCAGTTTTTCCCAACAGACTTTTAATATAGGGGTTTTGAGTTGGATACAATACAGTGGAAATTGATGAAATTAGGACGGGCAAGGATGCCCATCCCACAAGTGTATTCTACCCAACCGAAAATTACTATATTTATTTGATAAATAGTCTCTTAAAATATAGGGTTATTGGTTGAGTATAATACACCAACAATCTCACCTCCTTCCTCTCATATTTTGCACTAAAAAACCGGGTTTATAAGAAAAATTGAGGTTTTCGCTATTAGTCATTATCAATAAATCTGGTTTTTCATCCAGGTGCAAGATGTGTGTGTTCTCTCCTTATTAAGGAGAGGGGTGGATTTGGTTCCGGGGTGAAGTCAAATTTGTATTTCAATAAGAGTGAAAATCGCTATATTAAATATAGGGTCTTATTTATACAGCTTTATTATGGTTAAAGCAAATATTACCAAGAAACTCACTCTCGAAGAATTTCTAGCATTGCCAGAAGGGGATGTAAACTATGAGTTTGTAGATGGTTATGCAGTACCCAAGGTGTCTCCAAAATATTTTCATTCCGCTTTGCAAACAGCTTTGTTATTTCTCATACGTACATACTGCAAAGGAAAAGGTAGAACTGTTGCAGAATGGGCAATTATGTTAAAACGTCAGGGTAAAAATTGGGCACCTCTACCCGATGTAACTTACATTTCCTATCAACGCTTACCCAAAAGCTGGAACAAAAACGAAGCTTGTCCTGTTCCTCCGGAATTGGTAATTGAAATTATTTCTCCCGACCAAACTATGAAAGAATTTGCAGAGAAAGCAAAGGATTATTTTGCTGCGGGAGTGTCACGAGTTTGGATTGTAGATCCGGAATGGATGAATATTCGAGTATTTTTATCTGCGGATTCTAGTCAAGTTTATAGAGATAATATGCCGATTGTAGATGAATTGTTGCCGGGATTGGAATTAACAGTAAGACAGATTTTTGAGGAAGCAGAATTGATTTGAGTTTTCAGTTTGAGAAGTTGGTTATCTATTTCATTAATTTTCTGTTGTCCAATCTTCAAACTGCAAACCAGGTACACGAGAAAAATCTCGCTGATTCCGCGTTACCAAAATTCCATCATTGGAAATGACAATTGACGCTATTCGTAAATCTTGAGTACCAATACGAATTTTTTGACGCAACAATTGAGAATAAAAATTAGCAGCTTCTTGGGTAAAATCCAGTACATTGATAGTTTTAAAATCCTCCAATGTTTCACGCAATTGCGTATAAGCAAATACCAATGATTCTTGTGAATTAGCTCTTCTAATCCGATTCAATCTCCCATACATCTGTTCTTCAAATGTGATAACTGTTACAGCTAATTGTTCTGTAGGTATCGCATTTACACGTTGACTTACCAATGGATGTGATCTTTGAAAAAGTGACAGAGTATCCGTATCAAGTATCCAAAGCTTCACTTGACTTCTTCCTCAGCATCCAATTGACGATAATATTCTTCCATTTCTGCATCTAATTCGCGTCGATATGCTTCAATATCTGCCAGCATATCATCAAATTGTGGATCATCCTTGTACTTACCCGCAAATTTCATCCAAGGATGCTCAGTTTTCGGCATTTCTATTTCTATTTCTTGAGTAACTATCTCTACGTTTTGTAATCGAGTATTTAAAACTTCGTGCAAATTATTGATTGCTTCTTCTTTTGTTGTCGCAAATGTCTGACAATCTGGTAAACCCCAAACTGTTGCTTGATATCCGTTTTCTTTGGCTTCAACTAATATTGAATAATTGAGTTTGGATAAATTATCAGCAGTATTTTTGATTAAGTTAGTAGTCATTTCAGTTATTAGTTATCAGTTATCAGTTATCAGGGTAGGTAGGGCTATGCCGCACTTACGAATAAACAAGGGTTTAGGGAAAGGGTACTAAAAGAACATCGCCAAATTTATAATTGGTCATATTCCGCATCTTCAGGGTTGTCCCAGATTTTTTGCAGAACTGATTCAGAAAGTTTTGTAGCACCTAAGGTGAGGTTATAGTCTCCATTTTGCTGACATAAGGAATCTATAAAATTTTCAAGTAATACCACTTGTTCAGGAACTAGCTGACGTATTTTCTCGATTAATCTTTGTTCTGGTATTTTATTAGCTTGCATTATTTATTTCCCCTTGCCTGTTTATCATATGGAACTTGGCTTTTATGGGTTTATGATAGCAAATCGCACTTGACATCACACATTATTCAAAACCCCAACTTGCAGCAATGTCATTGAGCAACAATAACCCACCTTGAAGTCAATTTCAAGGAACCTATAGTCCAAGTACGTTAAAAATGATAACTTGCACCAATGTCAGAAACCGGGTTTCTTAAGAATATTTACCTGTAAAATCCTAATTTTTGGTTTAGAAACCCGGTTTCTCTAGTGCAAGTTATGAATTAAAACGTACTGAAAACCTTTCTCAGTCTGATTTATCTAACAACTTGCACCAATGTCATTTACCCCAATCAACCGCTTGGAAATAAATTTCCAAGCTGATAAACGAAGCACGTTTAAACGCGCTGTTAGCGCAGCTTGTCCGTAGGACATAAACCTTACTCAGTCTGATTTATCAGACTTTGTCTTTCAGCCTGGGAATTTATTCCTAGGCAGTA